>NZ_DBHHEV010000050.1:0-17326 GCF_057238965.1 Peptidiphaga sp. | reverse complement strand
GCAAGGAATACAAGATCGTCGTCGACGGCCACGAGATCGCCAAGGCCAAAGCCGGCGAGTTCAAGTAGGGCGAATCTGCGCGGGCCCGGCCCGCCGCCTGCCTTCCAGGCGCGAATCCCGCGGAACATTTTCAGGCGTTCCGCGGGATTCGCCTTTTTTGACGCCGCCGATTGCAGGCGCGTCTGGCGTGGCCGGGTTGAATCGCGTTGGCCAACGCAAAACAAAGTTCGAGACTATTTTCAGAAAAGCTTCGGGTACAACATTGGGAAAGTCGAGCTGCGTTTCTCATTCTTGACGGGTCGGCGAAGCAACGCCCGCGGCTCGGAGCGTCCGGGCGCGCGGGGCTCGCAAGAAGGAGGCAGTATGGACGTCCGACTCTTTGCCCTTGACATAGCAGCGATATGCGCGCTCGCGTTCGCGCTGTACTATCCGCGCCATCGGCGCAAGGACCTCGCGGTAGCCCTCGTGGGCGTCAACGTCGGGGTGCTAGCCGTGACCACGGCTTTGTCCACGGCGACTGTGGGCGCGGGGCTGGGGCTCGGCCTATTCGGCGTACTCTCGATCATCCGCCTGCGCTCGACCGAGCTGAGCCAGGTCGAGGTTGCATATTACTTCGCCGCCCTCGCCATCGGGCTCATCGGCGGTCTCGGATCGGGAATGCCGTTCGCGGCGGCGGCCGCTCTGATCGGCGGCGTCGTTCTCGCGCTCGGCGCCGTCGATTCCAGCCGCGTCATGTCCGGCTCCCGGCACATGGCGATGGTGGTCGACCGCGCTATCGACGACGCCGACGAGCTCGCCCGGTTCATCGAGGCGCGCACGGGCATGGCCGTGCGCGAAGTGAGCATCGTCAGGCTCGATTACGTCAACGATTCCACAACGGTCGACGTGCGATGCGGCGGGAAAGCGGCCGTCGAAAGCGCTCGGCTCCGAAACCTGAGGGCCGCCTGATGGCGGTTCCGGACATGCGGACCGCCGACGCCGTCGGCGAATCTTTCGCGCGGCTGCCGGAGATCGCCCTCGACGAGCTTTCCGCCAACGCCTCGCTTCTCACGAGAATCGATCGCAAATACCTTCTTCAGGCCGACGTCGCGGCAGACCTCGTCGCCTCGCTGGCGGCAAATGGGGCGCGCGCGTTGGCCATCGACGGGCAGTCGGCCTTCGGCTACCTGTCCGACTACGACGACACGCCCGATTTCTCCCTCTATCGCGCGGCCGCCACCAAGCGCCGCCGGCGTTTCAAGCTCCGCTCCCGGGTCTACCTCGATTCGGGGACGCACTTCCTCGAATTGAAGACTCGCTCGGGGCGCGGGCACAACGTCAAAGACAGGCTCCGTTTGGAGGACGTCCCGGTGAGCGCCTGCGCGGCCATGCGCCATGGGCGCAGCAGCGTGAAACGCCCCGACCTGCTCATTCGGCACGAAGTGCGCGAATGGCTGGCTGAACGCCTGGCAGACAGAGGGATCGCCGAAAGCCGCCGCGAGGCGCTGAGGGTCGCGGCCAGCCTGATCCCGGCGGCCCGATCGGTGTACACGCGTTCGACCCTTTGTCTTCCCGAAGACTCTCGGCTGACGGCCGATCGCGGCCTCGTCCTCTGCGCGCCCTCGGGCGGCGTGCGCGTCGAGGTTCCGGGCGTCGTCGTCGAAACGAAGTCCGCCGGGCGGGCCTCCGCCGCCGACAGGTGGCTGTGGCGCAGCGGACACCGCCCGCTGAGGATCTCGAAGTACGCGCTCGGCGTCGCGTCGATCCATCCCGAATTGCCCTCCAACCGTTGGAACAGGGCGATGAAAAGACTAGGAGACGAAAGAACATGAAGAAGAATCTGAGAAGGAAATTCGCGGCCGTCGCGCTCATAGCGGGAGCGGCTCTGGGCGGCTGCAAAGTCGGCTCTTCGGAGGCCTCCGAGGTCGGCGCGGCCTCGAACTCGTCGGCGGGCTCCGCAAACGTCGCCGCAACGGACGGCGACGGTTTGAAGACGCTCGACTCCCTGCGCAGCGTGTCCGAGAAGTCGGTTCCCTCCGGCGATGTGTATTCGACGACGGTGACGGCCGCCAAGGCGACCGTCGAAAGCGTCATGGCTGAGAACCAGAAGCCGCACGCCGATTCGAACGACGCGCAGTACGACGCCGCCTCGGCGACCAAGGTCTCGCTGAACGGCGTGGCCGCTTCGGTCGAAGGCTCCGGCGCCGCGGCGAGCGAGGGCAAAGTGACGATCTCCTCGGCTGGGACCTACGTGCTTTCAGGCAAATTCACCGGCCAGATTCTTGTGACGGCCGCGGATTCCGACAAGGTGAAAATCGTGCTCAACGGCGCCGAGATCTCGTCTTCGACCGACGCCGCGATTCGCGTGAAGAGCGCCGACGAAGCGGTGGTCATCGCCGCCGAGGGCACCGTCAACTCGGTGTCCGACACTTCAAAGTACGCCGATTCCAGCGGCCCCACGGCTGCGATCGCCTCTTCGGCGGACCTGACGCTCGGCGGCGCCGGGACGCTCAACGTGACCGGCAACGGCAACGACGGCGTCTCCAGCTCGGACGGGCTCGTCATTCTGGGCGGCAAGATCAACGTCAAGGCCGCCGACGACGCCGTGCGCGGCCAGGACTACGTGGTCATAGCCGGGGGGACCCTCTCCCTCCAAGCAAAGGGAGACGCGGTCAAAGCCGACAACGAGACCGCCTCGGGCCGCGGATACGTGCTTGTGACGGGCGGAAACGTCACGGCGTCGGCGGGATCCGACGCGATCGACGCGACGTCGGACGTGATTCTCGCCGGAGGCTCGACGAAAGTGGCGAAATCGCAGGAGGGCGTCGAGGGCGCCACAATCCTCCTGGCCGGAGGCTCGGCGGCCATAACTTCCAGCGACGACGGGCTGAACGCCACCGGCGGCGACTCGCCGTGGCTGTCCGTGACCGGCGGCGACTGGACGGTCAACGCCCAAGGCGACGGATTCGACTCGAACGGCGCTGGCTACATGAGCGGCGGGAAGATGACAGTCTGGGGGCCGACGGCCGGCGGAAACGGCGCCATCGACGCCGAAAGCGGCCTGACGATGGCCGGGGGCGCCCTTTTCGCCGGGGGATCCCAGGGCATGGACCAGGCGCCCGCGACGTCCTCCGCGCAGGCCTCGATCAAAGTCACCGGCCAAGCGAGCAAAGGCTCGACTTTCGCCGTGTTTGATTCGAAGGGCAAGCAGATCGCCTCCTACACGCTCGCGAAGAACGCGGGCTCCTTCGTGTTCTCCTCACCCGACGTCGTCAAGGGAAAGAAGTACACGATCAAGGTCGACGGCGAGCAAGTCGTGACCGCGACGGCCGGAGACTACGACGAAAACCGCATGAGCATGCCGGGAGGCGGGAGGTGACCGGAGGTGGAAGACAAAAGGGCGGAGGCGGCTGATGACGGGAGGCGGCGGGCAAGGGGGAGGCAGCCGATGACGGGAGGCGGCGGGCGATCGCGCTCTAAACGCGACACGCCAGAGCCGGACACGCCGATCCGGGAGAAGATGCCCATCGGGGAAGCGGGGGAGTCTTTTCCACAGCTTGTGGACAGTTCGGTGGAGTTTTCCACATGTGTGGACTCGTTTCATCCACACGTGTGGAAAACTCCCGTTCATCCGGTGCTGCGAAAGGCAGCCGTCAGGCTTCACTTCGGCGGACCGCTTCGCCTCGTTGGATCGTTTGCCTCGACGGGCCGCCTTCTCTCGGCGAAGGCGAAAGGGCTTTCGTGGGCGCTGTGCGCTGCGGCGGCGTCGAGTCCGCAACGGCCGCACTCGCGTCGGCTTTCGCGAAGAGGCTTCTTAAGGGGCTCTTGCGGAGCCGAATTTGTGTCGGAGGCGCGGGGGAGAATCGTTTCAGCCGTCCGTCGGGCGGCCCGAAGCACCCGGTTTGGTGTGGAAAGGAAGGGGATAAGCCGGCCGGGCGACGTGTCTGTGTGCACAGCTTCTCCACCGGAAAGGAGAGGCGGTCCACAGGGCGAATGACAAGGGTGTCACTTATCACCCGGACACAAGCCCTTGTGGTCTAACCGAAAACCGACCACAAGGTGTAGTGTCTTCGCGTGTGCCGCTCAGGCGGCGCGACATGGATTTGATGCGTACCCCGGGTTGGTCGGAGGCGACCCGCCCAAGGGATCGGAAGGAGCGGCTCTTATGAGCGTCACTGTTTACACCAAGCCTTCGTGCGTTCAGTGCAACGCGACGAAGCGGGCGCTGGCGAAGGCCGGGCTCGCCTACCGCGAGGTGGACCTGACTCAGGATGCCGAGGCGCTGGAAACGGTCAAGGCGATGGGTTACCAATCCGCGCCCGTGGTTTTCGCCGAGGGCGACCACTGGTCGGGCTTTCGCCCTGACAAGATCAAGGCGCTGACGGCGGCCGCTCGAGATTCGGCGGCTGTCACAGCGTGACGGTGAACGGGGGCGGGCGGCGCCTGCGGCATCGCCCGGCCCCGTCCGGAGCCCTTCACAGATCGGCAGGCCTCGGATGGCAAAGCTCGTCTACTTCTCATCGGCGACGAACAACACCGAAAGATTCGTCAAGAAGCTAGGCATGCCCGCGTGCCGCATTCCGCTGCGCCCGAAGGAAGGGCCGCTCCGCGTAGACGAGGAGTACGTCCTCGTCGTCCCCACATACGGAGGGGGCAACGCCAAAGGCGCTGTCCCCAAACAGGTCATCAAGTTCCTCAACGACGAACACAACCGCTCCCTCATCCGCGGCGTGATCTCGGGGGGAAACATGAATTTTGGCGCGGCCTACGGCTTGGCCGGCGACATCGTCGCCGCCAAATGCCATGTGCCGCACATGTACAGATTCGAATTGCTCGGGACGCCCTTGGACGTGGCCCGGGTTCGCGAAGGTTTGGAGAAGTTTTGGCAGCAAGCACGTTGACGGACACGGGCGAGGAGAGCTACGAGGACCCGAACCTCGACTACCACGCCCTGAACGCCAAGCTCAACCTCTACGACGCCGACGGCCTCATCCAGTTCGACGCCGACCGGGCCGCGGCGCGCCAGTACTTCCTCCAGCACGTCAACAAGAACACCGTCTACTTCCACGACCTCGAAGAGAAGATGGAGTACCTCGTCAAGGAGGGGT
Source organism: Peptidiphaga sp. (assembly GCF_057238965.1). Taxonomy (NCBI): domain Bacteria; kingdom Bacillati; phylum Actinomycetota; class Actinomycetes; order Actinomycetales; family Actinomycetaceae; genus Peptidiphaga; species Peptidiphaga sp. Next base: position 12,239 of record NZ_DBHHEV010000050.1, on the reverse strand, counting down.
ATTACGAGAAAGAGGTGCTCGACCAGTACCCCTTCGACTTCGTCAAGTCGCTCTACAAGGCGGCCTACGCCAAGAAGTTCCGCTTCCCGACTTTCCTGGGCGCCTTCAAGTACTACACTTCCTACACGCTCAAGACCTTCGACGGCACCCGCTACCTCGAGCGCTATGAGGACCGCGTGTGCATGGTGGCCCTCACGCTCGCCCGCGGCGACCAAAAGCTCGCCGTCGACCTCATGGAAGAGATCATCTCGGGGCGCTTCCAGCCCGCGACCCCCACATTCCTCAACGCGGGCAAGGCCGCCCGCGGCGAGCTCGTCTCCTGCTTCCTCCTACGCATCGAGGACAACATGGAGTCGATCGCCCGCGGCATCAACTCCGCCCTCCAGCTGTCCAAGCGCGGCGGCGGCGTCGCCCTCAACCTGTCGAACCTGCGCGAGCTCGGCGCCCCGATCAAGAGAATCCAGAACCAGTCCTCGGGCGTCAACCCCGTCATGAAGCTCCTCGAGGACTCCTTCTCCTACGCCAACCAACTGGGCGCGCGCCAGGGCGCCGGAGCCGTCTACCTCCATGCCCCCCACCCGGACATCCTGCGCTTCCTCGACACCAAGCGCGAGAACGCGGATGAGAAGATCCGCATCAAGACCCTCTCCCTCGGCGTCGTCATCCCGGACATCACGTTCGAGCTGGCGAAGAACAACGAGGACATGTACCTCTTCAGCCCCTACGACGTCGAACGGGTCTACGGCGTGCCCTTCACGGAGATCTCCGTGAGCGAGAAGTACCGCGAGATGGTCGATGACAAGCGCATCCGCAAATCGAAGATCAACGCCCGCGCGTTCTTCCAGACCCTTTCCGAGATCCAATTCGAATCCGGGTACCCGTACATCGTCTTCGAGGACACCGTGAACGCGGCGAACCCGATCAAGGGCAAGATCACGATGTCGAACCTGTGCTCCGAGATCCTCCAGGTTTCCGAGGCTTCCGAGTACAACCCGGACCTGTCGTACGCGCACGTGGGCAAAGACATCTCGTGCAATCTGGGGTCGATGAACATCGCCAAGGCCATGGACTCGCCCGACCTCGGCAAGACGGTCGAGACCGCCGTGCGCGCCCTCACCGCCGTTTCGGACATGACGGACATTCGTTCGGTTCCCTCCATTGAGCGCGGGAACGCCATGAGCCACTCCATCGGCCTGGGCCAGATGAATCTGCACGGCTACCTCGGCCGCGAGCGAGTCTTCTACGGCTCCGAGGAAGGCCTCGATTTCACGAACATGTACTTCTACACGGTGCTGTTCCACGCGATCCGCGCCTCGATGGAGATCGCGCGCGAGCGCGGAGAGCGCTTCGCCGGATTCGAGGATTCGACGTACGCCACAGGCGAGTTCTTTGACAAGTACGTCGAGGGCGCGTGGGAGCCGACGACGCCGAAGGTGCGCGAGCTGTTCGCAAACGTCCACATCCCGACCCGCGAGGACTGGGCGGCGCTGCGCGAGGACGTCCGGCAATACGGCATGTACAACCAGAACCTTCAGGCGGTTCCACCGACGGGGTCGATCTCGTACATCAACCATTCGACGTCGTCGATCCATCCCATCGTCTCCAAGATCGAAATCCGCAAGGAAGGAAAGATCGGGAGGGTCTACTATCCGGCGCCCTACATGACGAACGACAACCTGGAGTACTACCAGGACGCCTACGAAATCGGCCCCGAAAAGATCATCGACACCTATGCCGCAGCGACCCAGCACGTGGATCAGGGGCTCTCGCTCACGCTGTTCTACCCGGACACCGTGACCACGCGCGACGTCAACCGCAACTACATCTACGCCTGGCGCAAGGGCATCAAGACGCTCTACTACATGCGAATCCGCCAGCAGGCGCTCGAGGGCACGGAGGTCGCCGGCTGCGTCTCGTGCATGCTGTGACCGTCGCGGCACGGAGGTCGTCGGCTGCGTCTCGTGCATGCTCGACGTGCCCCGACGACCTGCCTGGGTCCGCTCTGGCTGTTGCCTCTGCCCCGTATGGGAGGCCCTCCGCGGTCGTTTCGCCACTAGATTCTCAGGGCTATATCTCCGTTTCGTATGGACGGCTCGCCGACTCTGCTAAGACCGGGTGAGCCTTCCTTTCTGCCGTTGAGCGTTTCGGTTGAGTGCGCGAAGGCAGTGCTGGCGGCTTTTTCGCGCCGTCAATCGGCACAGAGAACACAGGTAGTCGGCGTAGAGAACACAGGACGGGTGGCTGGTTAGCGGGGTCTGGCAGCACGAAAGACGGCCTCCAAGCAAAGGAGGCCGTCAGAACATTGATTGCGGCTTAATTGTCGGATTCAGTGAGTTTCTCAGTCTCCGACGACGGAGGAACGCTGCTGCTTGCTGTCTTCTTGGCTCTGCGGCTCCGTGCCTCTGCAAGCTGCTCGCGTGCGGATTTGGTCGCTGGGACGACAGGGACAAGCCGCAGAGTAGAACTTCCAAAGCTGGTAGGTATAAGTTCAAATGTTGGTGCGGTTGACATAATTCGCTCCTTATTTGCTTAATCGCAAGCTTATCAGAAGCGAATTCGAAAAACATCTGTGATTCTGTGATTTGCTATGAAATATCATTCTGCCAAAGACGAAACCAGACGTGAAAACTCACAAGATAGAATTTCTCGCAGGGTATCTATGTAAACACGTAGCTGTTCCAGTATGTAAACACGTTGTTCCAGGGAAGAATCGGAACTCTGATCCTTGAACTTGACCGCCACTGTGACGACTCCGATAGAAAGCTCTGGTCCGTCCGCAAACTCGCAGCTGAAGCTCCTTGCCATGATCGTATTCCATTTTCCGTCAGAACCATCCTCAAGCATCACTGAGTTCGAACAAATTGCGCGACCCGCAAGATACTCGGAGTCAAATCCTGTTTCGATAGATTTTAGAGGGTCTATCTTTAAGAAGATTCTATTTAAAGACGAAAAACGGTGAATAGAACCTTTCCCGTCTGCAATCCATACGGAAACATCGAAATCATCAATATTGGCATCGCAAGGTTTCTCTACGGACTCAATCCACATCAGAGTATCTTCAGATGCTTTACGTGTGTCGTTTTCTATCTTTGAATATAAGCAACTTATGCGGGTGGCAGGAGGATTGTATCTATTGTTTGAACGCTCTTTATTCATGTAGTATATCTCTAATAGTATCTGATTGGCGTCTACATAGTCGTCGATCATAATTGTCTTCACGTTAATGGACGACCACTGCTGTTTTATAGGATCAAATAGTCTCCCAAAGGTCTCCTTGTCGACTCCTAAGCTCTCCCTTACGACGAAAAAATACACGGTAAAGTTGTCTTCAGAGCGTCTATGGAACCAATTTTGTATGTCTTGATCATTGAGAGAATGGCCTAAAACGACAAATGTCTTATGTCGTCTAACTGAATCGTCTATGACCTCACTCTGCCAAGATATATCTTTTTTGAAAAGATTGTTATAGTCGCTTTGGCCTATAATTAGACTCTTTTCCTCAGAGATTAGCCCATCTGGGCGGGGGTCGAGGACTCCGTGAAGGTGTGAAACAACGATTCTTCCTTCGTCGTCATGGCGATCTTCGTCGTGACTCTTTGGTATAAATTCATCAGGATCCGCATCTTCGTCCGGATTCCAGCCATTCTCAACTAGATGTTCCAAATGTTTCAAGCCCGCTATTTCATGGAGAACGTCGAAGTTGGTCGTGAGGACAGGGCATGAAAACTCAAACTGATAGCGAGCTACGATCTCATGCATCTGCGAAGCTGGCTTTTCGTTTATATCGGTGCCATACAGACCCTTTAGAGCAACTTGTTTCCACTCCAAGTTGTTGCTTTTCGCGCTCTGATGTGCTCCATCGGCGATAACTAGAAGATTGTTCTGTCTTCTGACGAAAAGTTCTGCAAGATCAGAGTCCATAGTTTTTGATTCTATTAATAGGTTCTTTACAAAGGTCGCCCAATCGGGGAGGCCTGAATCAAGCGAAATCCCCGAACCCGTTAAAAACACGATGTCACTAGGTTTGACATTGAATTCATCTATCTTTTCTTGTGTTATGTCTGTCTGCGCCATTTTGTTCCACCGTCCGACGATCGCCTAACAGGAATATTCTAGCACTTTCTTAGCCAAGGAACAGCGTCCGTGGGGCTCCTCTAAAGTTATGTATGAAACATGTCCCGTATTTGTCATGGAAGTGCCTGCGGGCCGGCTGGAGTTGGCAACCAAATAGCCGATTTGTTGTCGGTATGGGAAGCAAGTCGTTCATGATTTGAAGCTTGGTTCCAACCGTCTTAAAGTGAGCCGGGCTCGTCAATCGTCCGGGAGGCTTCCGAGGCCGCTCCAGAGACGCAAGCGGAGTCCGTAAACAAGCTCGGGGGCCTTATAGGCCCCCGGCAGTCAACGCCCCGACTGGCGGTTCGTCGTGCTTCTAGTTTAGTGCGTCCCTTCATTCTCATGTAGGAAACATGTCTCTTGTCATAAGACAAACGTTGCCCATCGACTGACAGCATCCTGCCGCGCGGCCGGTTCAAGCGGCGAACCGGGCGATGATGCGACGATGGGCGTCAAGCAAACTTGCCCAATGGGTCGCTTCAGCGGCTCATAAAACCCGCCCTGGCGGTTCGTGAAAACTCGGCCTTGACTGCTCTTGAAAACTTGGCTCACGAAAACCTGGCTGTGAGAACCCGCCGATTTCACCGACAGGCCAGGGCAGCCTCTTTTGCGAGCAGACCCAACGCCGATATGCTGAACACGTGATCGAATTCGAGTCCGTCGGAAAGACGTATCCCGGCGGCGCGGTTGCCGTGGAGAGCTTTACGTACACGGTGCCGAAACATCGAACCGTCGTGCTCGTCGGCTCGTCCGGCTCAGGCAAGACGACGCTGCTGCGCATGGTCAACCGCATGGTCGACCCGACGTCGGGAAGGGTGCTCATCGACGGCGTCGACGTGCGCGAAGCCGATCCCGTCAAACTCCGCCGATCCATCGGATACGTGCTTCAAGACGGCGGGCTTCTGCCGCATCGCACCGTCGCGGACAACGTCGCCACCGTGCCGATCCTCAACGGCACGCCGAGGCGCGAGGCCCGATCCGCGGCGCTGGAGCTTCTCGAACGGGTGGGGCTTGCCCCGGAGCTCGGCGCCCGATACCCGGCTCAGCTTTCCGGGGGACAACGCCAGCGTGTGGGCGTGGCGCGGGCTCTGGCCGCCGAGCCCGAGATCCTGCTCATGGACGAGCCCTTCGGCGCCGTCGACCCCATCGTTCGCCGCGAGCTTCAGGACGAACTCGTGCGTCTGCAAGGGGAGATCGGCAAAACGGTCGTCTTCGTGACGCACGACGTCGAAGAGGCGTTCCGCCTGTGCGACGAAGTCGTCGTGCTCGGCGAGGGCGGAAAAATCGCGCAGAGCGGCACGCCCGAAGAGATTCTGGCCGCTCCGGCAAACGACTTCGTGCGCACCTTCGTCGGCGGGACGAAGTCCAACCAAACGCTGCGCGTGCGCCAGGTCGCCGGGCGCAACGTCGTCGTCGGCGAAGACGGGCGCCAGGTGGGGGTCATTGAAGGGCTTGACGGGCTTGTCAGCGGCGTGAAAGGCGCGGGGGACGACGCCGCCCGCGAGCAGGGCTCCCGCAAACAAGCGGCGCAGCCCCGCCTGCCGCATGCCCTGGACGCCGCTCGGAGTTCTCTGCGCAAGGCGAAGGCCCGGTGGAGGCTCGGAGGCAAATCCGGCGATTCGACTGAAGGCGGCCCGGTGTGAGCTGGCTGGGCGAGAACTGGCGGTGGGTCGGCGAACTTCTGCGGGCTCACCTGTTCATCGCGCTTCCGGCGACGGCCCTGGCCGTTTTAGTGTCTGTTCCGATCGGCCGCTTCGCGCATCGCTTCCCCAAGGTCGGCGGCGTCATCCTCTCCGGCGCCACGCTGACGTACGCGATCCCCTCGCTGCCGCTCCTCGTGGCGGTGCCGCTCGTCATCGGAACGCCTTTGCGTTCGCCGCTGACCATCATCGCGGCCCTCGGCCTGTACGGCATGGCCCTTCTTGTGAGGACGGCCAGCGACGCCTTTTCCTCGGTGGACCGGACCGTGATCGACGGCGCGACGGCGGTGGGGCATTCGCGCAGGACGCTCCTGTGGACGGTCGAGCTTCCGCTCGCATTGCCCGTGCTCGTCTCGGGAATCAGGGTCGTCGCCGTCTCCACGGTGGGGCTTGTGACGATCGGGGCGCTCGTGGGAATCCCCAGCGTCGGCACGCTCCTGACCGACGGTTTTCAGCGGGGGATAACGGCCGAGGTCGTGACGGGGGGCGTCGCGACGGGCGCTCTGGCGCTCGCGGTCGACGGACTCGTCGTCCTGCTCGGCAGTCTTCTCACGCCGTGGACGAGGGCCGGCAAGGCCCCCGGCGCGAAGGGGGAGCAGGCGTGAACTATTTCCTCTCGGCCCTCAGATGGCTTGCCGACTCTGCCAACTGGTGGGGCCCTTCCGGCATCGGCGCGAGGCTCCTTGAGCACGTCATCCTCACTCTCGGCGTCGTCGGGATCGCCGCCGCGATCGCCCTGCCGATCGGGATCGTCGTCGGCCACACGAGGCGGGGCGCGGGCGTCGTCGGCGCCGTCGTCGGCTCCGCGCGGTCGATCCCGACCCTCGGCCTGTTGACGATCTTCGGCCTGATCTTCGGGATCGGGCTTGACGCGCCGATCATCGCGCTCGTCATCCTGGCGATTCCCTCGCTTCTGGCGGGCGCCTATTCGGGTATCCAATCCATCGACCCCGCCGTGCCCGCAGCTGCGACGGCGATAGGGATGAGCCCCGCCCAAGTGGTCTTCCGCGTGGAGCTGCCGCTGGCTCTGCCCGTCATCGTGGGCGGACTGCGTGCGACCGTGCTGCAGGTGGTGTCCACGGCGACCCTCGCCGCATACGTCGCGGACTGGGGTCTCGGCCGCTTCCTCTTTGCGGGCCTGCGGTCCCACAATTACCCGTTGATGCTCGGCGGATCGCTCGCAGTCATCGCCCTCGCGATCGTATGCGAATTGCTCCTGTCCGCTTTGCAGCGGGCAACCGCGCGCCGCGCCGCGCCCGCCCACGCCGCTTCGAAGGAGTGACATTGTCTTTCATCGCACGCATTCTCCGAAGGGTCGCCGCGAAGAGCGGCCTCAGGCGCCTCCGCTTGGAAGAAAGCCGCTTTGCGGGCGCCGTGCAGGCCGCGTCCGCCGAACGGGCTCAGGCGACGCCCACGCTTGGCGCCCACGCGATGTCCGCGCCCGCCGAACGGTCCCAAGCCGCGCCCACCCGTCGGACGGGCGCCGGATCGCGCGTCGCGCCGTGCAACGCGTCCGCGAGGGCGCCGCGCTTCGCCAAGGCCGTCGCGACGCTCGGCGCCGTCGCCCTCGCCGTCGGCTGCTCCAACGCCGATCCCCTGCGCAGATCCGACGGAAAGGACCGGGCCGGCGAAACGATCGTCGTCGGCTCGCAGGATTACTACTCCAACGAAATCATTGCGGAGATATACGCGCAGGCGCTCGAGGCGAAGGGCTACAAAATCGAGCGGCAGATGAAAATCGGCCAGCGCGAGGTCTACATGCCCGAGGTCCGCTCCGGCTCAATCGACGTCTTCCCGGAATACACGGGCAACCTCCTTCAGTACATCGACTCCAAGGCGAGCGTGACGGCCCCCGAACCCGTGTACCGCGCACTGGAGAAAAAGCTTCCGCGCGAGCTCACCGTGCTCAATCAGGCACCGGCTGCGGACCAGGACTCCTACGTCGTCACCGCGAAGTTCGCCTCGGAGAACGGGATTCGCACCGTAGGCGACCTCGCCAAGGTCAAGGGGCGGCTGGTGCTCGGCGGCAATTCAGAGCTCGAATCACGCCCGTACGGCCCGAAAGGCCTGAAATCGGCATACGGTGTGGACGTCTCTTTCACGCCCATTGAAGACTCGGGAGGCCCGCTGACAATCAAATCGCTGCGCGAAGGGCGCGCACAGGTCGTCGATCTGTACTCCGGAAACCCGGAGCTCTCCACGGGGGAGTTCGTGGTGCTCCAGGATCCGAAGAACCTCTTCCTCTCCTCGCACGTCGTCCCACTCGTCTCCTCGAAGCTTCCCGTTCGCGCCGCCAAGATCCTCGACGGCGTCTCCGCCAAGCTCACCTCTGAAGACCTGCGCGCGATGAACGCCCGTTCGGTCAAATCCGGCCAGCCCGCTTCGAAGATCGCCAAAGATTGGCTCAAGGGCAAGGGGTTGGGCTGACTGGTCGGGCTAAGCAGCCGGGTCGATCAGCCCGGCCGGTCAAGGGGCGACGGCTTTTCTGCTTGAATTATTTACAGAATAATTAAAGGGTACTTCTCCCCGAACGATATAGATTCCTTGATCTTTAACTAAGTGTTTGAAAGGCTGGATATATAAATTGAATTATTTGTGTCAGGCCACCTAAAAATATGTAAAAGGAAGGTGATTGCTTGTGGGAACACAATTTGCTTTGACACTCGGAGCCCAGACGGAAGCCGCACGCTCGGTCAATGAGTCCGCAAATGACTTCGCTGACTTGCTGAAGCAATTTGGCGAGAAACTCGAAGGAGAGGTGTCTCCTTTGGCCTTTTCGGCAATCGAGACATTCGGGGAGGGAGTCGGCAAGTGGTTTGAAGCGGCCAAACCTTTCCCGGAAGGACTGGTCAACTATTCCAAGGCGCTGGCGGCAGTCGATTCGACGACGGCGGAGACGGACAAAAAGTCGACTGAGGAGTTTTCCGCCGTCTTTGAGGAAATAGCCGCATTGATGGGAGGCGACGAATGAGCGAGAGAACCTTCAAATACAACGAGGCCTCACTGGCCAACCTGACAACTTTGGTTGAAAACATGAGCGCGAATGTGGAAGATCTCATTTCCACTGCGCGAAAGAAGACTGAGGGCCGGATCGAAGGGTGGAGCAAGGAGTCTGTCTCTCGACGGGCTCAAATGGCCTTCGACCGGCGTCTGGAAAAACGCACCGATGAACTGACGCAGGCGCTGGATGAAGCGGCCAACGCTCTGAGCGACATCAAAGACCTGGCCCACAACACAGAAGTGCGCAACGTCGCCGTCATGGACTGAGGTAGTGAGGATCATGACCAGTTACGATTTCGAAGTGGACCTCGAGTCCCTCATAAACGCTTCGACGAAGGCCAGCGAGGCCGTCAAGCAAAAGAAAGAGCAGGACGTAGAGGACGTCGTTCCCACGGAGAGCGACGTCGGAAGCGACACCGTTTGGAAGGCTCTCGACGATTTCCAGGATCGCTGGGAACGCGGAATCAACGACATGACCGATGACATCGAAGAGGTCGCCGGACGCCTGGGGCAAGTCGCCACGAACTACGTCGACTTCGACAACAAGGCGAAAGAGCGCATGCAAAAGTTCGCCGAGAAGACCGACGGCCTTGAAACGACAGAATTGATAGGAGAGCAAGATGGGAATTGAGCATACCGGCGCGCCGACCTTCTCCATCTCCGGAAGCCCCTCGGCGATACGCGAGAAGGCGACGACGATGCGTTCGCGTTCCAGCCAATACCAGGTTTTGTCTGACTCGTTGTCGTCCCTGTCCACAGACGGATGGACCGGACGGGCAGCCGACCGGTTCCACGAGAAATTTTCCGTGGAGCCTGGAAGGTGGCAGCAGGCCGCCACGGGTTTCACGAACGCGGCAGACGCGCTTGATCTGTATGCGACGTCGTTGGAAAACGCCCAAACAACCGCCTCTGACTGCAAGACCAACTACGACGAGGCGAATCGGATCACCAAAGAGGCTCGCGAGGAATACGATACCGACGTCGAACGCGGAAAGCAGGAGAAGCGCGAATGGGAGCAGGTGAACGGTCCGGGGACGTACAATCTGACGATCGAGCCCTTCTCCGACCCCGGTGAATCCATGCGAAACCAGGCCGTCTCCGATTTCGATTCGGCGGTCAGCACGTTGGAGACCGAAGCAGAGACTTGCGCGAGTACGATACGAGCCTCGTGCGAGGGCGCCCCTGAAAAACGCAACTGGTTGGAGACCGGGGTGGCCGCCGTCGGAGAGGTCCTTTACGGTGCCTTCGAGGCATGCCTAGACGTGGGCAAGCTCCTGCTGGATTTAAATGGGATCAGCCTGCTCTTCGATGATTTGATCCCCTTCCTCACGGGAGAGCTCACTGCCGAGGAACTTGCGATGAAATTCCAGCTGCGGGGCGAATCTGTGGTCGCCTTCGGGAAAGCCCTGCGGGATCATCCTCTCGAGGTGGGAAAAGAGATCGCAAAGGGGGTGCTCGATTGGGACACGTGGGCGGACAATCCCGCTCGCGCCGTCGGCCACCTGGTTCCCGACATCGTTGTGGCGGTTGCGACGGCAGGCGGCGGCACGGCGGCCACAAAATCGTCGTCGCTGCTGGCGAGGCTGGGCGCCCACGCGGACGACGTCGGCGACGTCGCAGGCGCGGCCCGCCGTGTGGACAGGGCCGCCGACGCCGCCGAGACTTCCCGGAAGCTCGACAAGCTGGATTTCACGGACGTCGGCAAGCCGCCAAAGGACTTCTTGCCGAAACCCGGCCTGACCAAAGAGGGGTGGGAGCACAGCGTCGACGAATGGACCGGGAAGGTCTCGGAGGCCAACCCCGGCCTAGACCAGGACTCCGTCAGAGGCCTTCACCGCTACACGGTCAATGAGGGTTACACTAACATGAACGGCGCCCTGCGCAGCGGGGGCGGATCGCCGGAGACCCATAAGCTGATTGAGGATGCGACGAGGGCCCTCGATCGGCTGCCGACCCCCGAACCGGGAGATTTGTACAGGGGGACGGCGTTGCCCAAGGGCGTGGTCGACAAGATGCTCGACGAGGGCGTTTTCTCTGACCCCGCATTCCTCTCCACGTCGCGAGATTCCTCGGTTGCCCCACAATTTGCGGAGATGTCCGCCAAAAAGTTTCCCGACAACATCCCGGTCGAGTTCAGGATCAAGAACGGCACGGCGCCCGACATCCAGTCATTCTCGGCCTACGCAAATGAGGCAGAGCACCTTTACAAGCCCGGGGCCAAGTTCGACGTCGTCGAAATGGTGGAAAAGCAGTTCGGATCCAAGCAAGGTTGGAAGGTCGTCATGAAGGAACAGTAGTGCTCGATTCTCCATTCCGAACGCACTTCACCCTCAATGAGCCAATGAAAGAGGCGAAGCAATGACAAGCGACGATTTGAACCTCGATGCCTTCCTCAAGGCGCTTCTCAGCCTTCCTCCCGCCCCAGGCGTGAGCTTCCGCGGGTGGGTCCATCCGGCGGAGCTCGGGACGGTCGATGTGGCCACGAAGCTCCTGACTGCGGCGTCGGTCGACATGACGGTCGCCACCGCGGGCTTCACGACGTCGGAGCTGGGAATCGTCGTCGGGCGTACGGGCCGCGATCTCGGAGCCTTTTCGGCGATGCCCGAAGCGGAAGAAATCACCTACCCTCCGGGAAGAATATTCCGCGGCTATCCTCTGACGTCGGTGGACGGCCTTCGCGTGCGAGTCTACGAGGAGTGGGTCATCGGCGACGGCGGGCAACCGGTTCCGATGGGAATCGACCCGAGCGAAGTGGTTGCCATGGTCTCCGCGATGATCTCGAAGGCCAGAGGCAAGGAACTCGCCGTTCCGCGAGAATACTGCAAACGCTTCACGTCCCCGCTCGAGTGACGTGTGCGCGGTCTGCCTATGCGGGGCGTCTGGAGGGGCGAGATCCGTCGGCGGCGGGAGAGGCCAACGCGATCGCCCCCTGAGGGGGTGGACGCGAGCGGCTTCTGAAAAGACAGGCGGGGCCGGCGCTGGAAAGAGCGGATGCGAGCCCCGTGTGAAAGATTCGGAAAAGGAGAAGTGCACAGATGTCTGATTCCAAGGCAAAGCCAGATGGCGCTGAGGACGCCGCTGTCGTCGACGCGGTCGCCGTCAACGGCGTCGTCGAAGGCAATCGAATATGGGTCGAGGAAGAGCCGTGGTTCCTCTTCGACGGCGCCTTTCCGGTGCGTTTCGAAGACGGGATGCTCGACTGGAGCCGGCTTAGCGAAGCCGAACGCGAAGAGGTGGCGCGAGTAGACGCCCACATGCGCGGCCTGTACGGAATCGCGGACCCGGCTCCGCGGGTGTCCGCTCCCGCGCCCGACGTCCCGTGCGACCTGGGCTGGTTCATGCCGATTGCCACGCGCAGAGCCCTGATGGACAGGCAGGGGCGCGTGCTTGGAGGCCGGCTTAGGGGCTAGCCCGCGGTGGCGGGGG
>NZ_DBHHEV010000049.1:0-18519 GCF_057238965.1 Peptidiphaga sp. | reverse complement strand
TCCTCGAGCGTGTCCGCCGCACGGGTGCGCCCCGCCCCCGACATTCCGCTGATGATGAGAAGCTCGGGCTGATCGCTGGGCGGCAGCTTCGCCGCTTCGTCCTGCTCCGGCACGCAGGCCGGAATGAGGCCCGTGTCGTTGATGTCGTCCATGGATAACATCATGCCACAGACCTAGTCGCCGCCCCAGAAAACTGCGGCCGGCAACAACCGGGCGACGGCCTGGGCGGGAGCCGGGCCGGCCCCGATGACGATCGCCCAGCGCCCGCAAACCCACGGTCAGCCCGCGTCTGCGAAATGCTCGGCGATGGCGCGCGCCAAGGCGGGGCCGATTCCCGGCACTTTCAGCAGCTCCTCCTGGGAGGCCGCCTTGATCTTTGCAAGCGACCCCAGCGAGCCCAAAAGGGCCTTCTGCTTGGCCGCCCCCAAACCGGGCACGGCGTCCAGCGCGGACCGGGTCATGGCCTTTGTCCGCTTCTTCCTGTGGAACGTGATGGCGAATCGGTGCGATTCGTCGCGCAGCTGCTGGAGAAGCCGCAACGAGGGGGAACGCCTTGGCAGGACGACGGGGAAATCCTCGCCCGGAATCCACACCTCCTCGAGTCTTTTCGCCAGGCCGACGATGCGGACGTCCGCTCCCGTTTCCTCGACGACCCTTTGGGCCGCGTTGACCTGCGGCAGCCCGCCGTCGACGACTATGAGGTCGGGCTTGTAGGCGAACCTTCGGGGGGCGCTCGGCCGCTCGACGGCCTGGGCGACGTCGCCGTCGGCCTCGCCGGGCGTTGCGTCCTCCGCGTCGCCCGCTTCGGCTGCGTTTTTCGCACTGCCCGTCTTCGCCGCGTCTTTCGCGCCGCCCATCTCCGCCGCGGCGTCGGAGGCTTTGGAAATCTGCTCGCGTTCGAAGGTTTTCTCGGCTTCGGGAACTCGCTCGGCCCCGCGGGCATTCTCAGTCTCGTCTGGCTCTTCGGCTTCGCCGGCGGCTTTCGCGCGGTCGCCTCGATCCTCGTCCTCGGCGGCGCCGACGTCGTCGCCCGCCGCTCCGGCGAGAAGCCTGGCGAGTCTGCGGCGCAGCACCTCGTCCATCGCGGCCGTGTCGTCCGCGGCGCCCTCGCCGTCGGGCCCGCGCACGATGAAGTGCCTGTAGTCGGCCTTCTTTGCCAAACCGTCCTCGAAGACCACCATTGAAGCCACCTGGTGCGTGCCCTGGGTGTGCGAGACGTCGTAACACTCGATCCGCAGGGGCGCGCGCTCGAGCTCGAGCGCGTCTCGCAGCTCCTCCAACGCCTGGGAGCGGACGGTGATGTCGCCTGCCCGCGCCAGTTTGTGGCGGGCGAGCGCCTGCTCGGCGTTGAGCCGCACGGTGTGCGCGAGCTTGGCTTTGTCGCCGCGGCGCGGCGTCTTCAGGCGGACCGCCCCTCCCCTGCGCTCGGCGAGCCATTTTTGGAGCTCGAGCGCATCCTCGGGCAGCCCCGGAACCCATATTTCCGAAGGGATCGCACCGAGCGGGGTGTGCGCACGGTCGTCCACGCTGCGCGAGGCCTCGGGCACGGCGACGACGTCATCGAACTTCACGTCGCCGTAGACCTGCAGCACGAGGTTCGAAACGATCTCGGACAGCTCAAGGCCGCCGATCTCGTCGCTTATCCACGCCTGCTGGCCGCGGATCCTGCCGCCGCGGACGTAGAAGACCTGCACGGACGCTTCGATCTCGTCGAAGGCGATGCCGAAAATGTCGACGTCAAGGTTCTCGTTCAAAACGATGACGTTGCGCTCGTTGACCGCTTCGAGCGCCGATATCTCGTCGCGCAGCCTGGCGGCCGTCTCGTATTCTTCGGCGTTGGCCGCCTCGAGCATCCGTTTGCGCCGCGTCGTTATCGCCTTCGAGCCGCCGCCTTCCATGAATCTGATGAGGCTCATGGCCGTTTCGCGATGCTCTTCGGGCGTGACCTTTTCGATGCACGGCGCGCTGCATTTTCCGATGTGTCCGAACAGGCAGGGGCGGCCCAGGCGACGAGCCTGGTTGAACTGGCCTTTCGTGCACGAACGCATGGGGAACACGCTCAGCAGCTGGTCGAGCGTTTCGCGTATCGCCCACACTTTCGTGTACGGGCCGAGGTAGCGCGTGCCCTTCCTGTGCTCTTGGCGGGTCACCCACACCCGGGGATATTCCTCGCCCAACGAGACCGCCAGGTAGGGGTAGGACTTGTTGTCGCGGAAAACGACGTTGAAGGGCGGCGTGAACTCTTTGATCCACAGGTATTCGAGGGTGAGCGCCTCGACCTCGGACCCGACGACCACCCATTTCACGTCCTCGGCCGTGTAGACCATGGTGCGAATGCGGTCTGACAGGCCGGCCGGATCCTGGAAGTAGCTCGAAAGCCGGGCGCGCAGATTCTTGGCCTTGCCGACGTAGAGGACCCGCCCTTCGCCGTCGAGGAACCGATAGACCCCCGGCTGCGTGGGTATGGCTCCCTGTTCAGGCCTGTACTGACGCGGATCGGCCATCTAACACTCCAGCATGGGCGCCAGGAACCGGCCGGTGTGGGAGCCTTCGACTTTGGCGACGTCCTCGGGCGTGCCCTCGGCGATGACGCGCCCGCCGCCGTCGCCGCCTTCGGGGCCCATGTCGATCACCCAGTCCGCGCTTTTGACGACGTCGAGGTTGTGCTCGATGACGATCACGGTGTTGCCTTTGTCCGCCAACGATTGGAGGACTTGGAGAAGTTTGCGGACGTCCTCGAAGTGAAGGCCCGTGGTCGGCTCGTCAAGGATGTAGACGGTTTTGCCGCTCGAGCGCCGGTGCAGCTCGGAGGCCAGCTTGACGCGCTGGGCTTCTCCGCCGGAGAGCGTGGTTGCCGACTGGCCGAGTTTGACGTAGCCGAGGCCCACCCTTTCGAGGGTTTGCAGGTAGCGCCGGATCGCGCTGATCGGTTCGAAGAAGACGGCGGCCTCCGCAATCGTCATGGCGAGGACGTCGCTGACGTTCTTGCCGTTGTAGGCCACTTCCAAGGTCTCGCGGTTGTACCGGGCCCCGTTGCACACCTCGCACGGAACGTAGACGTCCGGAAGGAAGTTCATTTCGATCTTGATCGTGCCGTCTCCCCTGCACGCCTCGCAACGCCCGCCTTTGACGTTGAAGGAGAACCGCCCGGGCCCGTATCCGCGGACCTTCGCCTCGGCGGTCTGCGCAAACAGGGTGCGAATCTTGTCCCACACGCCCGTGTATGTGGCCGGATTGGAGCGAGGCGTGCGCCCGATGGGCGACTGGTCGACGTGGACCACCTTGTCGAGGCCTCCCACTCCCGTGACCGACTTGTGCCGCCCGGGGATCGTCTGCGCCCCGTTGAGCAAGTGCGCCAAAGACTCGTGGAGGATCTGGTTGACCAGAGTGGACTTGCCGGAGCCCGACACGCCCGTCACGGCCGTCACCACAGAAAGGGGGAAGGAGACGTCGATCCCCTTGAGGTTGTTTTCCCTCGCCCCCTTGACCTTGATCGCACGCTTCGGGTCGACGCGGCGCCGCTCGCGGGGAACCTCGATTTTCCGTTTTCCCGCCAGATACTGACCGGTCAGCGAGTCTTCGCAGGCGCTCAGCCCTGCGCCGGGCCCCGAGTAGACGACCTCGCCGCCGAGCGCCCCGGCGCCGGGGCCGATGTCGACGACCCAGTCGGCGGTTCGGATCGTGTCCTCGTCGTGTTCGACGACGATGAGCGTGTTGCCGATGTCGCGCAGCCGGGTGAGCGTGGCGATGAGCCTCTCGTTGTCCCTTTGGTGAAGGCCGATCGACGGTTCGTCGAGGACGTAGAGGACGCCCGCGAGCCCCGCGCCGATCTGGGTGGCGAGCCGAATGCGCTGGGCCTCGCCTCCGGAAAGCGTGGAGGCGCCGCGCGACAGGCTCAGGTACGTCAGGCCGACATCGACGAGGAATCCCAGACGCGCCTTGATCTCCTTGAGAACCTGCTCGGCGATCTTGGCCTGGCGCGAGTCGAGTTCGACGGTGTCGGCGAACTTTTTCGCCTCGTCGATGGAGAGCCGGCAGACGTCGTCGATGTTCTTTCCGTCGATGCGCACCGCAAGGACCTCCGGCCGCAGCCGGGCGCCTCCGCACGCCTCGCAGTCCACCTCGCGCATGTAGCCTTCGTATCGGTTGCGCGACCAGTCTGACTCGGTCTCGCCGTGCTTGCGCTTGACGTAGGCGACGACGCCCTCGAATCCCGTGCCGTATGTGCGCTCCTTGCCCCATCGGTTGCGATAGGTCACGCGCACCTTATAGTCCTTGCCCCGCAAAATGGCGTTCTTCGCCTTCGCCGGGAGGTCCCGCCACGGCGTGTCGACGTCGAAGCCGAGGTCCTTGCCGAGGGCCTCAAGCTGCCGGGTGAAAAAATCCTGATGGGTGGTCCACGGGGCCACGGCGCCCTCGCGCAGGGTGAGCGAATCGTCGGGGACGACCAGCTCGGGGTCCACCTGCAGATGCGAACCGATTCCGTCGCAGGCCGGGCACGCGCCGTAGGGCGCGTTGAAGGAGAAAGTGCGCGGTTCGATTTCCTCGATTCCCAGCTCGTGCTCGTTCGGGCACGAACGCTTTTCCGAGTATCTGCGCTCGCGCGCCGGGTCGTCCGCGGGGGCGTCGACCTTCTCGACGGTGACGAAGCCGCCGGCGAGCCTCAGCGCCGTCTCAATCGAGTCGTTTAGGCGCGAGGATATGCCGTCTCGGATGACGAGCCGGTCGACGACGACGTCGATGTCGTGCTTGACGTTCTTTTCCAGCTTCGGCGGGCTGTCGAGGCGGACGACCTCGCCGTCGACTCGCGCTCGGGAGAATCCGTCGGAGGCAAGCTGGGAGAACAGCTCCGCGTACTCGCCCTTGCGGCCGCGGGCTACCGGCGCGAGAACCTGGAAGCGCGTGCCTTCGGGCAAGGCCGACACGCTGTCGGTGATCTGTTCGGCGCTCTGGGCGCGGATCTGCTCCCCGCATTCGGGGCAGAACTGGACGCCGGCGCGCGCGAAAAGCAGGCGCAGGTAGTCGTATATTTCGGTCACCGTGCCGACTGTCGAGCGAGGGTTGTGGTTCGTGGACTTTTGATCGATCGAAACAGCCGGGGAAAGCCCCTCGATGAAATCGACGTCGGGCTTGTCCATCCTCCCGAGGAACATTCTGGCGTAGGAGCTGAGGGACTCAATGTACCTGCGCTGCCCCTCGGCGAAAATCGTGTCGAACGCCAGGGACGACTTGCCAGACCCGGAAAGCCCCGTGAATACGACCATTTTGTCGCGGGGAATGCTGAGGTCGACGTTTTTGAGGTTGTGTTCACGTGCGCCTTGGATGCGGATCTCGTCAATCACCCGGCAATTGTATCGTCTTAAAACATCTGTTCGAAGCATCGCAATCGTGAGATTGCCTACCACCGACGGCAGGCCGCCGTCGGCCCTGAGGCTCTTTGGCGGCCAAGAGGCTTTTTGGCGTCCGGAAGAGCCTTCGCTCCCGGAGAATCGCTAGAATTGGCCTCATGGCTATCATTGCAATCGAGTACACGTACGACGTCGCCCAAAGCGAGCTCATCGCCGAGCATCGCCCGACCCATCGCGCCCACCTTCGCGACCTTCATGAGGCCGGCTCCGTCCTGACGTTCGGACCGCTGGGGGACGACAGCGCCCTCATCCTCGTCGAAGCCGACTCCCCCGAGGCGGGCCTGAACGTGCTGGCGGGCGACCCCTTCCGCGAGCTCGGCGTCATCAAGAACGCAAACGCGCGAGTCTGGAATCCCGCGGTCAACCCCTGGGCTTGAGCCTGAAAGCTCAGACGTGAGCCGGAGGCCGAGGGCATGATTTGGAGAACGCGGGCATGGTCAGGAGACTGAGGGCATGGTCAGGAGACTGAGGGCATGAGCCGGCGCCCCTCGAAGTTGAAGATCGACCCTTTCGTCGCCGGGATCGTCTTGGCGATGGCCCTCGGGCTCGCGCTGCCCGTTCCCGCCACGGGGCGCGAGATTCTTTCGACGGTCGCGGATCTGTCGGTATGCCTCGTCTTCCTTGTCTATGGAATGCGCCTGCGCACAGGCGAGGTGCTCGCGGGCCTGGCGAATGTCAAGCTGCAACTTTCGGTTCTTTTGGCGACGTACGTGGCTTTTCCGGCTTTTGGATTCCTCATGTACAAGGCCGCCGAGCCCGTGTGGGGGCACGGGTTCGCCACCGGTTTCCTATACTTGGCGATCCTTCCGTCGACGATTCAATCCTCGGTCACCTTCGTCTCCATCGCGAAGGGAAACGTTGCGGCAGCCGTGTGTTCGGCGACTATTTCCAACATTCTCGGCATGTTCGTCACGCCGTTTCTCGTCCTCCTCGTCCTCGACGTCGGCGGCGCGTCCGGAGGCGGTTTGGGCTCGATCGTGACCAAGCTGCTCGCCCCGTTCGTCGTGGGCCAGCTCTTTCAGCCGTTTGTGGGCGACTGGTTCCGAGCCCGGCGTTCGACGGTGAAGAAGATCGACAACTCTTCGATCATCCTCATCGTGTTTTCGGCGGTCGTCAATGCGACGGCCGAAGGGGCGTGGGCCGGCGTCACGGCGTGGACGGTTCTCCTCCTCCTCGCCCTGTCCGCAGCGCTGCTCGCCACGATGCTCGCCCTCACGTGGTTCGTCCCCGGGAAGATCGGGATGCCGAAGGAAGACCGGATCGTCGTTCTCATGTGCGGGTCGAAGAAATCCTTGGCCACGGGACTGCCCATGGCCAAGGCCCTGTTTCCGGCTTCAACGGTGGGCGCCGTCATCGTCCCGGTGGTCCTGTTCCATCAGATTCAGATCTTCGTGTGCGCGATCATCGCCGCGCGGCTGGGGCAGACGGCGCCCGACGATTAAGCGTCTGCCCCGTGCCGGCCGAAGGCGCTCTCGCCTGCCCCCGCGCGCCCGGAGGCCGACTCGGGCTCCCTCGGCCCCGGGCCGTTCAACCCCAATTGCGGGGCTTTTTCTTTGCGTTCAAAGGGCCTTTGCGGCCTGACAGGCTGTTTCCCGAACGCTGCGCGTTTCCGTGCTGCCGTTTCCCTCCCGATCGTTGCGCTTCTTCGGGCTGTCTTCTGTCCGCGTATTCCTGCGCGCCGCTCGGCTCGGCGCCCTCGCGGAAAGCCTGCCTCTCGCGGAAGGCTTGGGCGACCCGGCCGGCTTCGATCTCGTCGCCGGCCTCTTCGACGTTCGTGCCTTCGATGGCGTCGCGCTTCGTCTTTCCGAGGGACGTGACGACGGTGAGGACGAGTATGACGAGAATGGCGGCGAGGGAGACGAGGGGGTGGATGTCAGGCATGAATTCGAGCCATCCTTGCCCGTGGCAGGCCTCGACGAGGAGCTTGAAGCCGATGAACGCGAGGATCGCGGCGAGCCCGTAGTGGAGGTAGACGAGCCGTTCGAGGAGCCCTTCGACGAGGAAGAAGAGCTGGCGCAGTCCCATGAGCGCGAAGGCGTTGGCGGCAAAGATGATGAACGGTTGGGAGGTCAGCCCGAAGGACGCAGGTATCGAGTCGAGGGCGAACATGAGGTCCGCCGATCCGATGGAGATGATGCACAGGAAGAAAGGCGTGACGAAGGTTTTGTGGTTTCGCCGCACCATCATTTTGTCTCCGACGAAGCCGTCGGTGACCAAGAATATCTTGCGCGCTCCGCGAACGACGGCGTTCGGCTTGTACTCGTCGTCGTCATGGTCCGGGTCTTTCCGGTCCTCGACGCCCTCGCGGAGCTGGTTCCACGCCGTCCATAGGAGGAAGGCGGCGAAGATGAAGAATAGCCAGGAAAAACTCTTGAGGAGGGTGGCGCCGAGGAGGATGAAGACGAGCCTGAGGACGAGGGCTATGACGATGCCCCACAGGAGCACTTTTTGCTGATATTTCCTGGGAACTCGGAAGGAGCCGATGATAATTATGAAAATGAAGATGTTGTCGATCGAAAGGGAGTACTCGGTGAAATAGGCCGCGAAATACTCGAATGCGAACTTCGAGGAGTGGCGGAACCAGGTGTAAACGCCGAAGACGACGGCCAGGCCGACGTAGAAGACGAGCCACCTCGTGCACTCTTTGATCGTCGGCTCATGGGGCTTACGCAGGTGCAGAAAAAGGTCCATGCCGATGAGGGCGACGACGAGCCCGCCCAGAACGAGCCACTCGTGCATGTGGACCTGCATGGACTGCGCCGCGTCGGTCGCGGCGAGCGCGTTCGTGGACATTGGCATAGTTTCCTCCGGTCTTCAAGGGACAACCGGAGGTCTCTTCCCGCCATCGCTGGCCTCGGTCCGGGAGCGTTCCGTGATGACGAACCGATGTTGAGTGGGAATACTCCCCTCCATCGAGAATTCTACGCGAACATCCTGCGCCTTTCGGCCAAGGAGTTCGGCGCCTGTCTGTGGGATTCGATACGCGCTGCGCCCCTACTTCTGTGCCTGCATGGAATGCCACAGCTCGCTTTTGAGGCCCTTGATCTCGTCTCTGTAGCGCGCAGCCAGTTCGAACTTCAACGACGCCGCGGCTTCGTGCATGAGCTCCGTCATCTCCTCGATGAGCCCCTTGAGGTCGCGCTCCCCTTCCGCTGCGGCGCTTTCGCGCGCTGTCGCCGGAGCCTCCGGCGCCGCGGCCCTCTCCTTGCGGTATCCGCCCTCGAGCAGAGCCGCCGTGTCGATGTCTTCTCGGGCGAGCATGTCCGTGACGTCGGCGATTTTCTTGCGAAGCGGCTGCGGGTCGATTCCGCGCTCCTCGTTGTAGGCCATCTGTTTGGCGCGGCGCCGGTTCGTCTCGTCGATGGCTTCGCGCATGTTCGGCGTGATCGAGTCCGCGTACATGATGACTTGGCCGGAGACGTTTCTGGCCGCTCGGCCGATCGTCTGGATGAGCGACGTCGTCGAGCGGAGGAAACCCTGCTTGTCCGCATCGAGGATCGCGACGAGCGAGACCTCGGGAAGGTCAAGGCCCTCGCGCAGGAGGTTGATGCCGACCAGCACGTCGAATGTCCCCAGGCGCAGCTCACGCAGAAGCTCGACGCGGCGCAGGGTGTCGACGTCGGAATGCAGGTATTCGACCTTGATGTCGCGTTCGGCCAGATAGTCGGTCAGGTCTTCCGCCATCTTTTTCGTCAGCGTGGTGACGAGCACGCGCTCGTTGCGCTCGACCCTCTGCTTGATCTGCCCGAGCAGGTCGTCGATCTGATCCTCCGTGGGCTTGACGACGACTTCGGGGTCGACGAGCCCGGTGGGGCGGATGATCTGCTCGACGACGCCGTCGGAGTGTTCCGTCTCGTATTTGCCCGGGGTGGCGGAAAGGTAAACAGTCTGACCGATACGTTCCAGGAATTCGGGGAATTTCAACGGCCGGTTGTCCATGGCGGAGGGCAGGCGGAAGCCGTAGTCGACGAGCGTGCGCTTGCGCGACATGTCGCCCTCGTACATCGCTCCGATCTGCGGGACCGTCACATGGGACTCATCGACGATGAGGAGGAAATCCTCGGGAAAATAGTCGAGCAGGGTGTTGGGCGGAGTTCCGGGCCCCCGCCCGTCGATGTGGCGCGAATAGTTCTCAATTCCGGCGCACGACCCGATGTTTCGCATCATCTCGACGTCGTAGTTGGTGCGCATCTGCAGGCGCTGGGCCTCGAGCATTTTGTTCTGCGTCTGAAGCGTCTCCAGCCGTTCGGCCAGCTCCGCCTCTATCCCTTCCAGCGCGCGGGCCATCCGTTCGGGTCCCGCCACATAATGGGAGGCGGGAAAGACGTGGGCGCGGTCGACACGGCGGATCACTGTTCCCGTGAGCGGGTGCAGCAGCGTGATCGCGTCGATTTCGTCGCCGAAAAACTCGATGCGGATGGCGAGCTCTTCGTAGACGGGGATGATTTCCACCGTGTCCCCGCGCACCCTGAACGTTCCACGGGCGAATGCGACGTCGTTGCGCGTGTACTGCATGCCGACAAACCCGCGCATGAGCTCGTCGCGGTCGATCCGCTGCCCCACTTCGAGCTGGACCATGCGGGCCACGTACTCCTGCGGCGTGCCCAATCCGTAGATGCACGAAACCGAGGCCACCACCACGGTGTCGCGCCGAGTCAGAAGGGAGTTCGTGGCCGAATGCCGCAGCCTCTCCACCTCGTCGTTGATCGAGGAGTCCTTCTCGATGAACGTGTCGGTTTGCGGAACGTAGGCCTCGGGCTGGTAGTAGTCGTAATAGGAGACGAAGTACTCGACGGCGTTGTTCGGCATGAGCTCGCGGAATTCCGCGGCCATCTGGGCGGCCAGGGTTTTGTTCGGCTCAATGATGAGAGTCGGGCGCTGAATCTTCTCGATGAGCCACGCCGTCGTCGCCGATTTGCCGGTTCCGGTGGCGCCCAGGAGGACGACGTCCTTCTCCCCCGCCTCGATCCGCTCCGCCAGCTCCGCGATGGCCGCGGGCTGATCGCCGGAGGGGGTGTATTGCGACACCACTTGGAAGGGCTTTTCCGCCCTCTCGATCTCGGATTCGATCTCGGTCGTCATGGTTCGAGCTTACACGAGAAGACGCCTATGCCGAACGAATGTTCGCTCACAACGCAGCGGGGGCGGCGTATCGGACGCGGACAGGGCAAGCCTTGCCGGGCCGCGGGCGCGCGAGGCAAACCGTCGGGCCGCTGGCAGGCAAGGCAAGCCGCCGGGCCGCAGGCGGCCTCACAAACGGTGCTCGACGTCGCGTCAATCGTGCTTGCCTGTCACAACGGCCTCCATCGCAAAGCGGGGATCGGCCGAAACGTAAAGGCGAGGCCCCTCTGGCGTACAGGCGGCAGGCCCCGAAGAGACACGGCCGGAATCGCCCAATGCGCAACGACCAGATCCAGACGCGACATCGCCGGAATCGCCCGGCGACGCGTCACGCCGAGCATCGGGGGAAAAGCGACGGCTCTCGCCGCGGGCCTGACTCACCGCGTGCGACTCACCCGCGCAAGGGACAAATCCCGCGTCGGCAAGCGAGGACTCGTCGACCGGGCCGACGATTTTGAGCACGCCGCCTTTGCCGCCGGCCATTTCCCCGCCGCCCTCTCCGAGGGGCGACTCCCGGTTCACGAAGGCCCCCTGCCGCGTCAGGCGAGCCGCTGCGCGAGCGCGTTGCCCGGGGCTCGGCGGGGCGTCGCTCCCAAAGACGCGCCGGCCTTCCCGCATGTTCGCGGCATAAGGGACGAGCCAACCTTCCCACAGTTCGCGGGCCGCGCGGGCGGCGTCCTCGAGGGAGCCGCCGTTGTCGACGACGACGTCGGCCAGCTCCCGCACTCTCGACGCCGGCGTCTGGCTGGCGATTCTCGCACGAGCGTCGGCTTCGTCCATTCCCCTCGAATTCACAAGCCGCAAGACGCGGACGTCTTCCGGGGCGTCCACGACGATCGTCCCGTGATAAGCGTCCTGGTACGGGCTTCCGGCAAGAAGCGCGAGCTCGACGACGACGACGAACTCCCGCCCGCCTCCGCCCAGAGGATTCGCTCGGCCGCCGGAGAGCTCGGCGCCTCCGCCCGGGAGCTTGGCACGGTCACCGAAGAACTCGATGCCTCCGTCCGAAAGCTCAGTGCCGTCCCGCGAAGACCGTCCCCCGCCGCGCGGGAAATCGGCGGGCCCGCCCGACGGCTCGCGCCGCTGCGACTGCGCTTGAAGGCTTTCCTCCCGCCAGGCGGCAAGCTGCGCCTGCGCGCGCTCCCACGTTCTCGGGTGGACGACGGCGTTCAAACGCGCGAGCGCCTCGGCGTCGTCGAAAACGATCCTCGCGAGGGCCGACCTGTCGATTTCGCCTTCTCTCACCGCCTCGGGCCACAGATCGCCGACCTCGCGCACGGCCTCCTCGCCGGGGGCGAGAACGTCGCGGGCGACGTCGTCGAGCGAAAGCAGCCGGGCCCCGCATTCGGCAAGCGCCGCGGCGACCGTCGACTTGCCCGAACCGATTCCGCCGGCAAGCGTCACGATGAGCATCGGCTTCTCCTTTGCACGACGGCGTGGCCGCCGCGTCGAGGGCCGCCGCCTCGTCATGCAAGCGGCCCTGGATGTCAAAACGGGCAATCGCCAGACCGAACGGGCTGCCCGTCGACTTCAGAAGGGCGGCCTCCCCGTACATCATCGCGCATCTTCCCGCTGTCCGCATCGTTTCGCGTGCCTGCCGCCGCCGTCGCCGCCTTCGTCTCGACGCCCCGCGCCTCCCCACGCCGCTTTTCACCCGCCGCTTCCCTCAAACGCAAGCCCAGCGATCGACTACGCTTGACACATGAATCTCACGGACATCCCCATCGGCATCGGCACCTGGTACCTGGGCGAGGATCGCCGCAAGCGCAACTCGGAGATCGCCGCGATCCGCCGCGGCCTCGACCTCGGCCTGCGCGTGGTCGACACGGCCGAGATGTACGGCTCCGGCGCCAGCGAGGAGCTGGTCGGCGAGGCGATCGCCGGGCGGCGCGACGACGTCTTCCTCGTCTCGAAAGTGCTTCCCTCGAACGCCTCGGCGTCGGGCGTGCGCAGGGCGCTTGAAGCTTCGCTTTACAGGCTCAACACCGACCG
Source organism: Peptidiphaga sp. (assembly GCF_057238965.1). Taxonomy (NCBI): domain Bacteria; kingdom Bacillati; phylum Actinomycetota; class Actinomycetes; order Actinomycetales; family Actinomycetaceae; genus Peptidiphaga; species Peptidiphaga sp. Next base: position 5,998 of record NZ_DBHHEV010000049.1, on the reverse strand, counting down.
CCTCGACCTCTATCTTTACCACTGGCGCGGACATCATCGGCTCGAGGAGACTGTCGAGGCGCTTCAGGCCGCCGTCGACGACGGCCTCATCGGCGCATGGGGCGTCTCCAACTTCGACCCCGCGGACATGGACGATCTCGCGGACCTCGGCGTGACGCCCGCGACCAACCAAATCCTTTACAACCTCCTGCGGAGAGGCCCCGAATACGACCTTCTCCCCCTCATGCGCGAACGCGGCGTGGACCTCATGGCCTACTCGCCGCTCGAACAGGGACGGCTCTTCCAAGGCCAGGCCGGAAAGCTCCTTTCCGAGATCGCCGCAGAGGCGGGAACGACGCCGGCGGCCCTCGCCCTCGCGTGGGCGGTGCGCGAACCGGGATCGATCGCGATCCCCCGGACTTCTTCCCCCGAACGCATGGAGGAAAACGCCTCCGCCCTCCAGGTGACGCTCACCCCGGAGATCCTGCGCGACCTCGACGAGGTGTTCACGCCGCCGTCCGGGCCCCGCCCGCTCGAAATCCTTTGATTCGGGAGCTCTCCGCTCTTAGAGGTTGCGGGCGCCGTTCCCACCCGCTAGCGCTTTGACCGACGGGCACGGCGCTTTGACCGACGGGCGCAAAAACGAGCGGGGCTCGCCGGCGTCGATCAAAATGGCGAGCCCCGCTCGGGCGGGTGCGGAGTTTACGGCAGTTCTGGGAGGTTGCCGAAAGAGTCCGCCGTGGCGACGGTGGGCACGTACTCCAGCGCGACCCAGCCGTCGTATCCCGCCTTCTTCATTGAGGCAAGCAAACCCGCGATGTCCAGGTCGCCGGTCCCCGGCTCCCCGCGGCCGGGGAAGTCGGCGATCTGGCAGTGGGCGGCGGCTCCTCCGTCGCCCGCGGCGACGGATGCGACGTCGTCCCCGTTGGCGGCCAAGTGGTAGAGGTCGCACAGGAAGCCGACGTTTTCGACGCCGCGCTCGGCCTTGAGCTTTTCCACCACGGCCAAGGTCTGGGCGGCCGTCTTCAAGGGATACCCGGCGGCGCCCGAAACGGGTTCGACCAAAACCGTCGCCCCGATCTCGGCCGCGGCCTTGGCCGCGAACTCGAGGTTGTCGATCGCAACGGCGTCTTGCACCACGGCGTCGACGCCCTCCTGGCGAAGGCCGTACAGGGCGTTGAACGCCTTGCACCCGAGCTCGCGTCCGATTTCCACTGCGACGGGAACGTTCGCCTTGAAATCGTCGACGCGTGAGGGAAGCGAGACGAGGCCGCGCTCTCCCCCGGGCATGTCGCCGGCGAAGAAGTTGAGCCCGATGAGCTGAACGCCGGCGTCGCGGATCGAAGCGACGAAGGCGTCGATATCCTCGCGCTCGGGAACCGCGACGTCCCACGGCCACCAGAACTCCACGGCCTTGAAGCCGGCGTCGGCGGCTGCCTTGGCCCGCTCGAGGACGGGAAGCTCCTTGAACATGATCGAACAGTTGACTGCGTACTCCATAATGTGTCCTTTCGTCTGTTGGCGGCCGGCCTCGCGAGCCCTGACGGGCCGGCCGCCGATGTCATGCTTAGCGGGTTCGCCGGCGCCCGGCCTCTCGCGCCGGGCCCAACCGATCCCGTTCGGGCTCAATGTCGACGCCGGACGCCGATGCCGCCGCCCGGCTCAGCTCCGCTTGGGCTCGAGGGGAAGGATGGCCGTGGGGGCGTCCTCCGGCGCCTCGGCGAGCGGTTCGAATTCGTTGACCGAATCCAGCGCGGCGCCCATAGAAACGTTTGTCACGCGCTCGAGCACGCACTCGACCACAACGGGGACCTTCAGCTCGTCGGCGGTCTCCCGGGCGCGCTTGAATGCGGGGACGAGGTCCTCCGGCTTGCGCACGCGAATTGCCTTGCATCCGAGGCCCTCGGCGACCTTGACGTAGTCGACGCCGTACCCTTCCGTCTCCGGCGAGTTGATGTTCTCGAAGGAGAGCTGCACGCAGTAGTCCATGTCGAAGGCCCGCTGCGACTGCCGGATGAGGCCGAGGTAGGCGTTGTTGACCAGAACGTGCACCCACGGAATGTTGAACTGGGCGGCCACGGCCAGCTCCTCGATGAGGAAGTTGAAGTCGAAGTCGCCTGAGAGCGCGACGGTCGGGGTGTCGGGGTCGGCGACGCATGCGCCGATCGTCGCGGGGATCGTCCATCCCAGCGGTCCGGCCTGGCCGGCGTCGAGCCAATGGTGGTGCTTGTAGACATGCAGGAGCTGGGCGGCCTGGATCTGCGACAGCCCAATCGTCGTGACGTAGCGGGTGTCGCGCCCAAACGCCTCGTTCATCGCCTGGTAGACGCGCTGCGGCTTGAGCGGCACGTTTTCGAAGGCCGTCTTGCGCTGCATCGTGGCCTTGCGGACGTCGCATTCCTTGGCCCACACGCCCCAGTCGGCGAGCTTGCCGGCCTCTTTGTATTCGCGCGCCTTGTCCGCGAGCTTGACGATGAGTGCCTTGGCGTCGGAGACGATTCCGAGGTCGGGGGCGAAAACTCTGCCGATCTGGGAAGGTTCGACGTCGACGTGGACGAACTTCCTTCCTTTGCGGAACACGGAAAGGTCGCCCGTCATGCGGTTGGCCCAGCGGTTGCCGATCCCCACCACCAGGTCCGAGGCCAAAAGCGTGGCGTTCGCGTACTGCTGGGAGGTCTGAATGCCGGCCATTCCCTGGGACAAAACGTGGTCGTCGGGAATCGCGCCCCAGCCCATAAGGGTGGAGACCACTGGCACTCCAAGCGTTTCCGCCAGGTCGACGAGGGCGTCCGAGCCGTCGGACTGGATGACGCCGCCGCCTGCGAGGAGGACCGGCCGCTCAGCCGAGGCGATGAGGTCGATGAGGCGCGTGACCTGGGCGTCGGAGGCGACGGGCTTGTGCACCTCGATCGGCTCGTACGCATCGACGTCGAAATCGATCTCGGCCGTCTGCACGTCGCCGGGAAGGTCGATGAGGACGGGGCCCGGGCGGCCCTCGCGCATAAGGTAGAACGCCTTTTGGAAGATTCCGGGGATCTGTGCGGGCTCCAGAACCGTCTTCGCGTACTTCGTCACCGGCGCGGCGATCGAAGCGATGTCGACTCCCTGGAAGTCCTCTTTGTCGAGCTTGGGCGTGGGCACCTGGCCGGTGATGCACAGGATGGGAAGCGAATCGGCCATAGCCGAGTACATTCCCGTGATCATGTCGGTTCCCGCGGGACCCGACGTTCCCAGACACACGCCGATGTTGCCGACCTTGGCGCGCGTGTACCCCTCGGCCATGTGGGACTGGGCCTCGCCGTGCCTGGCGAGGATGTGGCCGATCCGTCCGTCGGCCTTCAGCGCGGAATACAGGCCGTTGATTGCGGCGCCGGGGATTCCGAATGTTACCGTCACCCCCTCTTTTGCGAGGATCTGAACGATTGCGTCGACGACGCGCATGCGTGCCATGTAAATCTCCTAGCGAACTCGGCGGCCTGCTGAGTGTTTCTGCGTCCGGGCCTCCGTGGGCCCGCCGGTAAACGGAGGCCCGGGCGCGGGGGCGTCCGCAGACGCCCCCGATCGATCAGAGAGGCCGGAACTCGATGTCCTGGGCGCCTTCCCACAGGAACTTCTCGCCAAGAGCCTTGAGGTTCTCGTTGCCCTCGACGATCGTGGCGAAATGGTTGCCAGGGAGCTGGCCGGCCTTCGAGGCGAAGTTGACGTAACCGTACCCGATGAGGAGCTCGGTTTCCGACTTTCCTCCCGGGTAGATGACGATCTCGCCGGGAAGCGGGTAGCAGGTTCCGTTCTCGTGTCCGATGCCCAGATCGAGGTCCCCGAAGGGGATCCATCCGGCCTGGCCGGACCAGCGCACGTGAATGATCTTCGACTTCAGGCCCAGCAGGTGCTTCTTGAAGGCGGCGACCGTCTCCGGCGCCATGTCCTCATGATAGACGGCCTTGAAAGTGTAGCCGCCGGCCAAAATCTCGAAATCTGCCATTTGTGTTTGTCCTTCCTTGAAGTGCTTTGTTTGCGGCGACTCAGGCGCCGAGGATTGCGGTCAGCAGAGCCATGCGGATCGACACCGAGTGGAGGATCGACTCGAAGCACAGCTGGTTCGGGGTGTCGTCGATTGCGAGGTCCATCTCGCCCGCGCGGCGCGGAAGCGTGTGGGTCACATAGATCATGTGCCCCTTCTCGCGCTCCTCGTCGAGCGTCTCGTGCTTGACGAAGTAATCGTCCATCACCTTCTTGAAGGCCTCGGCGGTGGCGCCGGCGGGAGCCGAGCAGCCGGGCAGGTAGACGAGGTCTTTGTCCCGAATGAACTCGTTGAAGGAATCCTTCTCGAAGTCGTAGGCCTCTTCGAGCTTGGCGTTCGGGTAGTTCTTCTTGATGTTCTCGATGACCTCGCGGGGAACGGCTTTGTCCTTGGGAGAGGCGATGGTCACCTCGGCGCCCAGACGCGCCAGGCCCTGCGCCATCGAGTGGCCGGTGCGCGCCTCGATCATGTCCGCGGCGGCCACCGTGACCTTGAGCCCTTCGATGTGGCCGAACTTGCGCCACAGGGTGTACAGGTCGAGCAGCGCCTGGGTCGGATGCTCCCAGTGGCCCCAGCCGCCGTTGATGACCGGCGCGGAGCTGTACGACGCGCCTTCGCGCGCATCGACGTCGTTCGGGTGGCGCAGCACGATGACGTTGGCATACTGGGAGACGCAGCGGAGCATGTCCGCCAGCGACTCTTCCTTCGCGATCGACGACGTCGTCTGCGGGGTGTTTTCGACGATGACGTTGCCGCCCATGCGGTACATCGCCGTCTCGAAGCTCATGCGCGTGCGCGTCGAGGGCTGGAAGAAGAGAAGGGAGACGATGGCGTCGGGGTACAACTGCCAGTTTCCGCGGTTCTGCAGCTCGAGGTTACGTCCGAGCTCGAAGAGCGCGAGCAGCTGGTCGTTCGTCATCGAATTGATCGAGATGAAACTCTGCCCCTCGAAGTCGACCTCCCGGATGAGAGACTTGATCGACTGCATAGGAAGTGGTGCCACGTGAGTTCCTCCTTAGTGGAATATGGCTTGGTGTTTACTTGTTGTCACGCGTGATTTGACGCCCGCGAGCAAGGCCGTGGGGCTCGACGGGCTCGCCCGCCAGCCACGTCGCCTTGACGACGCCGGCGAGTTCCCTTCCGTGGTAAGGGGATACAGGGTTTTTGTGGAAGAGCCTGTCCTTGTCGACGACGAAGGTCTCGTCCGGAGCCACCGCGATGAGATCGGCGGCCGCCCCGACCTCGATGGACCCCTTGCCCGCGAGGCCGACGGTCGCCGCCGGGTTCGCGCCTTGCCACCGGGCGACGTCGCCGAGGCTCGCCCCGAGCTTGCGGCCCTCCGTCCACACTGCGGAAAAACCGAGTTGAACCGAGGAGATGCCGCCCCATGCGGCGCCGAAATCTCCGGTGTCGAGATGCTTGAGCTCGGCTGTGGACGGCGAATGGTCCGAGGCGACGAGGTCGATGACGCCCTCTTGGAGCGCCTTCCACAGGCCCATTCGGTTGTCATGTCCGCGCAGGGGCGGGCAGCACTTGTACTCGGTGGCGCCGTCGGGTATCTCTTCGGCGTCGAAGGTCAGGTAGTGCGGCGCCGTCTCGACCGTGAGCGGCAGGCCTTCGGCCTTGGCCCTCCGAATGGAATCGACGGCGCCCGCCGAGCCGAGGTGCAGGATGTGCGCGCGGCACCCCGTCTGGCGAACGGCTTCGACGACGAAATCGATCGAGGCGTTCTCCGCTTCGGCGGGATGGGAGTTCATGAAAGCCTCGTAAGAGCGTCCGTCGCACCCCGGTGCGGAGTCGAGGATCGAGGCGTCCTCCGCGTGAATGATGAGCAGGCCGCCGAAAGAGGCGATCTCCTTCATCGCCGCCAACAGCGTGGGCCGGTCGACGTACGGGTACTCGTCGAGCCCCGAATCGCCGAGGAAGCATTTGAACCCGAAGACTCCGGCTTCCCACATGGGCCGCAGCTCCTCGATGTTCCCCGGTATGACGCCGCCC
>NZ_DBHHEV010000048.1:15855-18806 GCF_057238965.1 Peptidiphaga sp. | reverse complement strand
CCTCGTCGTCCTCGGCCTCGTCCTCCGCCTCGAGGTCGATGTCGAAGGCCTCGAGGATCTCGCGGTCCTCGTCTTCGGGCGAAAGGATCTGGACGTCGTAGCCGAGCTCGGCTCCGAGCAGAGTGAACGTGTCTTCGTCGAGCGATTGATTGGCCGTGGCCATCTCGCCCATGCGGAACAGAACGGCGATGAGGGCGGCCGAGCTTGCGCCGATGCGCTCGGCGAAGTCGGCGAGGGAGGCGCCTGCGCGAACCCGGACCACCGTGGAGCCGTCGCCGCGGGGAACCTCGATTCCCGCGACCATGGGAGAGGACTGCGCCTCGAACTCTTCGCGCTTGGCCCTTCTCGACTTGCGGCCGCGCGAGGGGCGCCCGCCTTGACGTCCGAACGCGCCTGCCGTCGAGCCGCCGCGGGACTTCCCGCCGGAGCGTGTGAAGCCGCCGCCGCGGTTTCCGGGCCCGCCTGGGCCGCCGCGGCCCGGGCCTCCGGAACGTCCCCTGTTGCCGCCCGAAGAGGAACGCCCCGCCGGCTGGGCGGACGACCTGTCGGGCATCATGCTCGGGTTGGGGCGCTGAGCGCCGGAACGCGGGCGCGAGGAGCCTGAGCGGCCTCCGGGCTTGCCCTGCTGACGCTGACCGCCGCCGGGGCGCGGCATTCCCTGCGCGGGCGCGAACGGGTTGTTGCCGGGGCGCGGCGCCTGAGGCTTCGGCCCCCCGCCGCCGGAACGCTTCTTCTTCGGATTCGACGGCTTAGGCGCCTTGGACTTTTCCCCGGCCGGTTTGGGCGCGGACGGCTTGGGAGCGCCGGGCTTGGGCGCGGCGGACTTGGCGGCCTTCGCCCCTGCCGCTTCGCGCGGCTTGTCCGCTTTCTCCTCGGGAGCCTTGACCTTGGGCGCCGCAGCGGCGGGTCCGGGCTTGGGCCCCGGAACCGGCGCTCCGCCGTCTTGGGCTGTGGGCGCGGTCTGCTGGACTGCGGGGGACACCTGCGCCGACGTCGAGACGTCGCCTGGCCCCTCCTTGCCTTGCGGCGCACGGACTTGAGAGGGGCTCCGGGAGCCCGCTACGTCGGCCTTTTCGGCCTCGGGGGCGGCGGGGCGCTCCCCCGACTTGGCGGCCTTGGCCTGAGAAGCGGGCTTCTTGGCGGATTTCTTCTTCTTTTCAACGAGCTCGGGGTGAGCTTCGATGTATTCGTGCGCTTTGCGCACGACGGGTGCCTCGATAGTCGATGAGGCGGACTTGACGAATTCGCCGCTTTCCTTGAGCACTTCGAGCAGCTTTTTGCTCGTTATGCCCAATTCCTTGGCGAGTTCATGGACGCGGACCTTGGCCACAGTTCTCCTTCGTACGGGGCCAGTGTCGCGCACAGGCCCACTAGTGCTGGCAGCTCATCGCTGGGTACTCATCGGGTGCCCATCGGGTCTCTACCCGCTTTCTTATCTCGACTCTCGGACGGGTTTCCGTCCGACGGGACAAGCAACTCCTCCACCGCCCCCGTGTCAAGGGGCGCAGCTTTGAGAGCGCGCTCAAAGGCCCGCGAACGCACAGCGCGTTCGAGGCACGGGAGGTCGGGATGGACCCAAGCCCCGCGGCCTTGCATCGTTCCGCACTTATCCACGACAACCGCGGATTCGCGCCGCACCACGCGGACCATTTCCATACGGCTGTCCTTGAGCCTGCATCCAATGCAGGTGCGAGGTTGACCTGTCACCAGCCTCCTCCTTCAAGAACGCCATTGGGTATTTTAGCGCTTTTGCGCCTAAGATGCCGAAACGTCCAGGCCGAAGAAGGGAGCGCTCACTCACATTCAGTCGTCGAAGTCGTCTAAATCGTCCGATTCCTTGCGGATGTCGATCGACCACCCGGTCAGTTTGGCGGCAAGGCGCACATTTTGCGCCTCTTTCCCGATCGCGAGCGACGTCTGCCCGTCGGGGACTATCGCCCTCGCCTGGCGTTCGGCCTTGTCGAGAATATCGACGCGGACGACTTTGGCGGGCGAGAGGGACGCCGCGATGAAGACTTTGGGATCGTCGTCGTAATCGACTATGTCGATCTTCTCGCCGCCGAGCTCCGTGGTCACCGCGCGCACGCGCTGCCCGTTGTGCCCGATGCACGCGCCTTTCGCGTTGACGTCCGGGATGTCCGACCACACGGCGATCTTCGCGCGGTGCCCCGCCTCTCTGGCGAGCGCGACGATTTCGACCGTGCCGTCCTGGATTTCAGGCACCTCCATCTCGAAGAGCTTGCGCGCGAAGTCGGGATGGGTCCGCGAGAGGCGGACGGAAGCGCCGCGAGTGCCCACGGACACCTCGAGGACAAGAGCCCGAATGTGGTCGCCGTGGCGGAACCTCTCCGTCGGCACCTGCTCCTCGACGCGCATAATGGCCTCGTGTTCGCCGACGTCGACCAGCAGATCCCGGCTGTCGTGGCGTGGGTTTTGCTGGACGACGCCGGAGACGACCTCGCCCTGCTTCCCCTTGAACGATCCGAGGACCCTGTCCGTCTCGGCGTCGCGCAGGCGCTGCGCGATAATCGAACGCGCCGTGGACGTCGCGATGCGGCCGAAGTCTCCGGGGGTGTCGTCGAATTCGCCGATCACCTCCCCATCCTCGTCGACCTCGGGCGCATAGACCGTGACCTTGCCGGTGCTCCGGTCCATTTCCACTCGGGCGCCGCGCACGGCCCCCGGAACGCGCTGATAGGCGTGAAGCAACGCGTCCTCGATCGCACCCACGATCACGTCGACGCTGATGCCGAGCTCGCTTTCGACGATGCGAAGCTCGTTCATCTGAATGTCCATCAGTCTTCCTCCTCCTCGATCGCGGACTGCGGAGCCCGGCTCATATCGATCTTGACACGGCCGGAGACGACCTCAGCCATGGGCACGCTGCGTCGATTTCCCTCAACCTGGACGTTCAGCGTGTCCCCGGAGAGGCTCACGAGCCGGCCGACGAC
>NZ_DBHHEV010000048.1:12752-15845 GCF_057238965.1 Peptidiphaga sp. | reverse complement strand
GGCGCCCTTGCGCCCTGGAAAAGTGGCGGGGTTCGCGCAGGGAGCGCTCGGCGCCGGGAGTCGAAACCTCCAGCGTGTACGCGCCCTGCACCAAATCGACGTCGTCGAGCCGCTGCGAGATGTCGCGCGAAACCTCGGTCAGCCGGTCGGAATCCACTCCCCCGGGCCCGGAGGGCAGGTCGACGACGACTTTGACGACGAGGTTCTTGCCGCCCCTGCCGACCTTCACCGTTTCCAGGTAAAGTCCGCACGAGGCGACGACTTCGTCCAACGCCGCGGAAATGCTCTCGGTCATCTCTGCATTTCCTCGGCGTTCCTGGTGTGGACGGCGTGAGTCGCGGGAATCGCGACGTCCACCGGGATGGGTTCTACGTGACGGTGCCATGCCTCTAGCCTACCGATTCATCGGCCCGGAGCGGGTGAAATATGGGATCGCGCCCGTGGCAAAATTGGCTCATGACATCTCGTCGCTTAGTTTTCGGCCTTTCCGCTCTCTTGGCGGTGCTTTTGATCGGTCTGCTCATCGCATCGGGCGTGCGCTTCGACAACCAGGACGTCGATCCGGCGCCCGCTTCGAGCCAGGAGCGCAAGCGCCAAGCGCTCGCTGAAAAGTCGACGCTCATCGCCGATGCGGCGAAGCGGTTGGCCTCCGCGTCGCCGAATTCGAACGTTTTCGCCCGTGTGGAAAACGCCGCGGCCGCATATGCCTCCGCGCTGGGAGGGGTGTGGAGGCCGTGGCCGAACGGCGCGCCTTCGGGACGCACGAACCCGCCGGTTTCGACGTCGGCGCCCGCGAACGCGGATGCCTCCTTCCTCGTCCTCAAACTCGGCGAACTCTCGCGAGAGGCCGTTGCGGCCGCGAATTCGGCCCCGGTTTCAGAACGCGAAACCTACCTCGCCGTCGCGCTCGACGCACGCCTTCAAGCCGTGGGCGTGGCGACGCACGCGGGGGGCAAAGCCTCGTGCGGCGACGCCGATCCGGTTGCGGCGGGCAAGGCGGCGGCGACCGAGGAAGCCCTTTCCGGCGTCGAGGCGGCCCGCCAATGGCTGGAGACGGACGTCGCCTCCCTCCCCGCGAATCAGCGGCAGGCGGGCATCGCCCGCATCGACTCGATCAAAGCCGCCCAGTCGGCGATGATGTCCTCCGGCGCCAAAGACAGGCGCCCGGCCGTCGTCGCCCTTCCCAAGCTCGCCGCGGGCGAGACCCTGAGGAGCGCGGCGTTGAAGAGAAGCTCGACCGCGCTCGTGAACGGCGCGGCGAAAGCCGGCAAGCCGAACGGAGAGGCGGCTGTCAGCTACGCCTGCTCTCTGTATGCCGCGCAAGAAGAACGCGACAGCGTGGGGACGCTCCTGAAGAAGTAACGGAGCAAACCGCCCGAGCGCGGCCTGGCACCCGGACGTCAGCTCTGCGCGGACAAGGCGGACCGGACGAGCTCGCCGACCCGCTCGCGGGCCTGCTCAACGGGCGCCTCGATCGTTTCTCCCGCCCGGTCTCGGATCTCCACGAGCCCCTCGGCCAGCCCGCGTCCGACGACGACGCCGAAGGGCACGCCCAGCAGCTCGTAGTCGGCGAACTTCACTCCGGCGCTGACCTTGCGGCGGTCGTCGAGCAGCACTTCGACTCCGTCGGCCTCCAAACCGGCCGCGATGTCCTCGGCGGCGGCGTAAAGGGCCTCGTCCTTTCCTGCGGCGACGATGTGAACGTGCGCGGGCGCCACGCTTGCCGGCCACATCAAGCCCCGCCCGTCGTGGTTCTCCTCGGCGAGCGCGGCCAGAACCCGGGTGATCCCGATTCCGTACGATCCCATCGTCACGGTTCGGCTCTTTCCGTTCTCGTCGAGGACGGAAAGGCCGAGGGCCTTCGCATACTTGCGGCCAAGCTGGAATATGTGCCCGACCTCGATTCCCCTGGCGATCTCCAGAGGGCCCGAGCCGTCGGGCGCCTCGTCCCCGGCGCGCACCTCGGCCGCTTCGATTGAGCCGTCGGCCTCGAAATCACGCCCGTAGACCAAGCCGACCACGTGAACGTCCGGCTTGTTCGCGCCGGTCACCCAACGCGACCCCCTCGCGACGCGAGGGTCAAGGAGGTAGCGCGGAGCGGGCGGCTCCGCCTCGGCCGGACGCGCCGACTGCGGTCCGACCGCTTGGGGCCCGATGTATCCGGGGACCAGCTCCGGATAGGCCTCGAGGTCTTCCGGCGTCGCAATCTCGACCTCTGCGGGGGCGAGCGCCGCCTCCACCCGCTTCATGTCGACGTCCCGGTCGCCCGGCAGCCCGATGACGATCACCTCGCGGCGTCCGTCGGGATGGACGGCCGCGACGACCACGTTCTTCAGGGTGTCCGCAGCCGTCCACGGTCCGTCGGGCTTCGGCGCCGCCTCGTTGACCGCGTCGACCAGCGTGGCGATCGTCGAGGCTCCGGGAGTGACTGTCTCCACAGGCTGGCCGAAGGAGGACGAATCGACCTCGGCCGGCGGGACCGTGGCGACCGCCTCGGTGTTGGCCGCGTACCCTCCGGCGGAACGCACGAAAGAATCCTCCCCGATGTCGCAGGGAAAGAGGAACTCCTCGCTTCGCGATCCCCCCATCGCCCCGGAAACCGCCGAGCATATGACGACGGGCAGGCCAAGCCGGGCGAAGATCCTCTGGTAGGCGGACCGCATGGCGGCATAGGAGGCGTCCAGCCCCGCTTCATCGACGTCGAAGGAGTAGGCGTCCTTCATCACGAACTCGCGGCTGCGGATGACCCCGGCCCTCGGGCGGGCCTCGTCGCGATACTTCGTTTGAATCTGGTAGAGCGAGAGCGGAAGGTCCTTGTACGAGGAGTACATGTCCTTGACCAGCAGGGTGAAAAGCTCTTCGTGCGTCGGCGCCAAAAGGTAGTCCGATTCTTTGCGGTCCTTGAGTTTGAACAGCGTGGGACCGTAATCGCTCCACCGGCCGGAGGCCTCGTAGGGCTCGCGGGGCAAGAGCGCCGGGAAATGGACTTCTTGGCTGCCGGCCGCCTCCATCTCTTCGCGCACGATTCTCTCGATCTTTCTCAGCACCCGGAGGCCAAGCGGCAGCCAGGTGTAGATTCCGGGGGCCGCGCGG
>NZ_DBHHEV010000048.1:1520-12742 GCF_057238965.1 Peptidiphaga sp. | reverse complement strand
ATGTACCCTGCCCGCACGAGCAGCCTGTGGCTGGCGACTTCGGCGTCGGCCGGATCTTCGCGCAGCGTACGAACGAAAAGAGATGACATTCTAAGCACGGGTACAAGCATACCGGGCGGCCTGCCGAAGCCGTCGAATCCGGCGGACCGTGCCCGTGTTTCGCCGTATTCGCCGCGCCCCTGCTTTCCTCCGCCCCTCTTTTTCCGCCGCTCCTGTTTTCGCCGCGCCCCAATGCGGCCGGCCGCGCAGAACACTCGGCCGCACAAAGCGCGCGGCTGCACGAGGCACTCGGCGGCGCTGTGCGTCGGACCCCGCACGCACGCCTGCACGCCTATATGTATTCGGACCCCGCACGCGCGCCTATATGTATATCGTCGTCCATTCTCCGACGGAGTCGAATCCCACCTTGCGGTAGACGGCGACGGCGGACTCGTTGAAGTCGTTGACGTAGAGGGAGACGGTCGGGGCAACCTTTTCCCGAATGAGGGCGACGGAGGCGGCGATCCCCGACGTGGCGATGCCGCGCCCCCTCAGATCGGGCGGGACCCACACCCCTTGGATCTGCGCCACGCCGCCGGCCAAGGCGCCGACGTCGGCCTTGAAGACGACCCGCGCCGTCGGCTGCCGGGGCCGTGCGAATGAATGTGTGGCCGCGCCTGACCAGGCTCTCGGCTCGTTTCTCGTAGGCGTTGCCGAAGACAGTCGGATCCTGCCCGACTTCCTCGATGTACATTGCCACGGAGGCGGGAAAGACGATGGGCATGTCGGAAAGCTCAGCCTGCCGGACCAGCGGATCCGGGGCCGCCTTGAGCCTTTCGCCCATGACCATCGAGTGCTGCCGCCTGCGAATCTCGCGGGCCGGCCCCCATTGGCCCTCCACCCGTTCCCACAAGCCCATCACCTGGTCGCTGGGGCCCACCATCGACGTCGCCGACCGCCACTTCCCGAGCAGCTCCTCCGCGAGAAGGTCGAGGCCCACGGCGTCGAATCCGAGGGGAATGACGTTGCCCCAGTCCCATGCGAACCCCGTGAGCTCGTTGGCGGCGTCGAACAAACCGATCCCCCTGTGGCCTGAAAGCCCCATGTCTTCAACGGCCACCCGTGCAAGGACCGCGTCCACCGGTCTGCTTTCAAAGAAACGCAGGACCGCCTCCGCGTCGGAGGATCCGAGGGAGCGCATGCCGGGGCAGCGTTTGCGATTGATCCAGGACACGTCGACCGCTCAGAATGCCTCTACCACGGGTTTGTCGCCCTCGGCGGCCTCGCCCATTTCCTCAGCCATCTCGTTGGCGTACTTGAGCAGGGTTTCGACGATCTGGTCTTCAGCGACCGTCTCAACCACCTTTCCGTGAACAAAGATCTGGCCCTTGCCGTTTCCTGAAGCGCAGCCGAGGTCGGCTTCGCGCGCCTCTCCGGGTCCGTTGACGACGCAGCCCATGACGGCCACCCGCAGCGGCGCCTTGACGTCTTTGAGCCCTTCCTCGACGGATTCGGCGAGCGTCCACACGTCCACCTGGGCTCGGCCGCACGAGGGACAGGAGACGATCTCGAGCTTGCGCGGACGCAGTCCCATGAATTCGAGGAGCTTGGATCCGACCTTCACCTCTTCGACGGGAGGCGCCGAGAGGGAGACGCGGATCGTGTCGCCAATCCCCTGCGCCAGGAGCGTGCCGAAGGCCGCGGCGGATTTGATGGTTCCCTGGAAGGCGGGGCCCGCCTCGGTGACGCCGAGATGGAGGGGCCAGTCGCCTCGCTCGGCAAGCATTTGGTAGGCCCGCACCATCGTGACGACGTCGTGGTGCTTGACCGAAATCTTGAAGTCGCGGAAACCGCATTCTTCGAAGAGGGAGGCCTCCCAGACGGCGGATTCGACGAGCGCCTCCGGGGTGGCGGAGCCGTATTTTTTGAGCAGCCGCGGGTCGAGCGACCCAGCGTTGACGCCGATGCGAAGGGAGACGCCACCGTCCGAGGCGGCCTTGCAGATGTCGGCGACCTTGTCGTCGAACTTCCTTATGTTTCCGGGGTTAACCCGAACGGCCCCGCATCCGGCCTCAATGGCGGCGAAAACGTACTTGGGCTGGAAGTGAATGTCCGCTATGACGGGAATTCTGGACTGCTGGGCGATGATCTTCAGCGCGGAGGCGTCTTTGTCCGTGGGGCATGCGACGCGGACGATGTCGCACCCTGCGGCCGTGAGCTCGGCGATCTGCTGGAGGGTCGAGCCGATGTCGTGGGTCTTCGTCGTGGTCATCGACTGCACTGAAATCGGGGCGTCGCCGCCGACGGCGACGCCCCCGACCTGGATCTGACGCGTGCGCTTCCTCGGAGAGAGGACATTGAGCTCGGGGCGCAGGCCCGGCATGCCAAGGTCAACAATCACGCGTCCAAGTATCCCACGTGAACCGCGACGATGTGATCTCGGGCCTGTCTGTGTGACGGGAGAATCAGCCGCTGCAATTTCATTCGCCGTGTGTGAAAGCCCGCGCCGGCTTGACAAAGGCCAGGCTCACGGCGGCCGCGAGCAGGCTCAGCCCTCCCGCGATGAGCGAAACGGAGACGAGGAAGAAGCTCACGCTCGTCGGCACTCCGACGCTGTGCAAAATCGCGGGATGGTCCTCGGTGCCGTCGTTCTCATACATGCTCAGTCCGTAAAGGATCGCGCTTGCGTAGACGACCGTCAAGAAAACGGCCGTCGGGGCCGGCATTGCGCGCGCGACGTCGTTCGAACGCTTCATTCGCGAACGCGTGACGATCCGCACGAGCAGAAGGCCGAAAAGCACGATCGGGGAAAGGAACAGAAGGCCCAAGAAAAGCATCCAGCCTTTTTTGCACACGCCTCCCGGCATAAGCGTGATCGCAGCGACGACGACGAGCATCATCGCGCCTTGGCGCCTGTAGACGAAGCGTCGAAGCCCGGACACGGCGGGGCCGCCTCCCTTTCTTTGCCTGCTCGGCGGGCCGGGCTGGCCTCGCACGGGCGTGGGCGATTCTCGGGCCCCGTCGGCGGCTGTCGGCTCGCTCGCCAGCGCGGAAGCGACCGCCGCAAGAAGCAAAACGACCATGACCGGAGCGGTGAAACGAAGAACCGCGGCGCGGTCGAGTGCGCGCACGTGAAAGAGCCTCGTGCCGAAGGCTAGGCAGGCAACGACGAAGGACGCGCAGGCGCAGTAGGCGACAAGGCAGGCGGCCGTCGGCCTTCCCAAACCGAGAACCCCGATTCTGCGGGCTTTTATCACGCTTGCAATCCAGGCGGCCGTCTGCCCGATGAGCATGGTCAGGGCCATGGCTAGGACCATGTCGACGTCGGAGGAGTCCCCGGTTGCGCCGTACGCCGCGTAATACGAGGCGAGGCAAGCCAGCGGAACAACGAATGCCAAAAGGCCTTGCAGCCGATACAGGCCGTACATGCGGCCGAGCGTCGGCCGTTCCTTTCGTTCCGGAAGACGCTCGCCCCCTCCCTCTTGACCGCTCTCGCCTTTTCCTTTTCGAACGGACTCGCCCTCGTCGCCTCGAATCTGCTCTCCTTCCACCTGGTTCATGGTTCCTCCAGCCGTGTTCACAATTCCTCCTGCCGCATTTGCGGCCCCTCCTGCCATTGCGGTTTTCTCCTTTGAAACCGGAGTTCTTTCGGCAGCGGGTTGGAGGCCATCGCCACCACTGTGGTCACGAGCAGGAACGCTGCGCCTGCCAGAAAGGAGAGTATCGCCAGTCTGAAGCTAAAGCGGCCGTCCACCCCCAAGCGCTTCAATATGGACGGCTCGAAGTCACCGATCCCGCCCTCCGGGGCCGCCCTGATGTCGGGCGCAGCCAAGCCGCACAACAGGGCGGAGGCGTAGTAAAGGCATAGAAGCGAAGCGACGGCTTTCGACACTATCCTCACCCCGGCGGCGTCGGCGCGAATGTATGTGGCAATCCAGATTAGCGCCTGGAAGAAGACCGTGATCGGAGCAAGAACCGACATTACGTTTTCAAAGACGCCGCCCTTCGAACCGATGCCTCCTGGAAGAGCGGCGAGGGCTAGAGGCACAAGAATGATGAAGGGGACTTGGCTCAAGTAGAGAAACCTCAAGAATCGGTGCGTCTTCTCCACTTGACCCGGCCCGTAGGGCGCCGGGCCGCAAGGAGCCGGCCCATGAGCCGCAGGCCCGTAGGGCGCAGGCCCATGGGGCGCATTCGGGTCTCCGGCGAAGTTGCTTGTATCGTCGGGCATGTTCATGACTCCTGCCTTCCGCCTTTGACGAAGGAGAGCAGCGCAGCGTTTCTCAGCGCTTACCCTCGCGCTCGCAAGCATCGTGTGCCTAAGAGAATATGAACGGGTTTCCGTCGCCGTCAAGAGTTTCGCGCTTGGAAACCTTCGGCCGGTCAACGAGCGAAACAATCACAGCCGCCAGCAACATGGCCGCCCCGATTCGAATGGCGTTCTCCGCGAGGAAATGGGTCATCTCGTTTGACATCCCCATCTTCATAAGGATCGAAGGGTAATCCCTAGCGTCATCAACTTCGATGGCCGACAGGCAATAAAGAACGACGCACGCGCAATAGGCCATGAGGGTCAGAAGAGTGAGGCGCCCAAGCGCTAAGACGCCGACCCGACGCGCGTGAATCGCCGTCGATATCCAGATGGCTGACTGGCCGGCGACCATGCAGACGGCCATTTGCAATCCCAGGAGCATCATCCACCCGCCGTATTCCAGCCCGCCCGGAGCGAAAATCACCGCCAGAGGCAAGAGCAAGACAGCGGGGCCTTGAGCATGATAAGCGAACACGGAGAACCGACCGGGCCGCCTTTTTCCCTTCTTTCCTCCGCCTTCTCGGCGACGCTCTCGATGCGAGGCCTCAGCGAGGCGCATTTCAGAAGCCGAAAAATCTTCGTTCATGCCGATCCTTCCCCGACGGGGCCAACTCCCAAGCTAGCCTTGGTTCTTCCGTGAACACGGCGCGTTCCCGAGCCTTCGAAAATCGGAAGCGCCGTCGGACGATCGTGAAGCTCCTTTGGACGCGTGGGCTTATTCTGGTTGCCGCAAAACGACAGGACCAGAGCAACGAGCAAGGAAAAGGCGCCGAAACAGAGGCTGAAGACGGCCACGGACATCGAGGTTTCAAAAGAGAAGCCGATTCTGCGGAGACGCAGAGGTAATAGGAGCACAGAAAAGTCGATACAACATAGCCGAGTGCGAAGACGCCGCTGGAGATGGCGCGCATCATCGTCACAATGAAAATCAGCATCTGAGCGAGAAGCATCACGGGCAGGAACAAGCAAATCGCGATCATGTCGATCGCAACGTCGTTTCCTGACCATCTCGGCACCAGAATCGCCAAAAAAGGCGCAAAATAGATCATCGCAATTTGGAAGAAAAGCATGAACCGAACGAACCATCCCGGCGTTCGGGGCTCGGTGCGCGCGGCAACTCGTTTTGCAGCGATCGCCGACATCCTTCTTCCGCGTCCGCCCGTTCTTTTTGAGCGCAGACGGTTTGATCCGTTTTGGGTCTCTTTCTTGCGTTCTTTCTGCAGAAAAACGCCCAACAAATCGCCGAAGGCGTCGTCGGCTCGGTCGTCCATTTGCCCGTTCTCCTCATTCTCATTTCCGCTGGGCCTCCGGCTTTCATCTCGGCTCGGGCGTCTGCCCGGCGGGCCCTGGCGGGACCGCGAGATCACCGGTTTTCCATGTCCGAGGCCTCCCCCGGACCCGCGTCTTTTAAGTCCGCGTCTTTTAGGTCCACGGCTCCTATGCCGGAGCGTCCCGCGTGCCCGTGCGTCTGTCGTCCGAAGTCCCCGGCCCGTCGGCCAGCGAAACCATCAGCGTCACCAGCAACATGACGGCGCCGCCCAGCATCGCAAGGTCGACGAGCAAAGCGCTCGTCCTGCTCAAGCCCCCCATTCTCATGAAAGACGACGGATGCGTACTCGCCTCGTCGGTCTCCGCGGCGGCGAAAGCGCCTCTGCTCCAAGACGACGTCGCAAGCGCGGCGGCGCCAAAGCTCCGTCACCGTCAAAACTATCACCGAAGCGATGCGCGCGCCTGCTTTTTCGGGAGGCGACTCGATCCGGGCGGGCGCTCGGTTACAGAAGTTTGACGGGGTTGACGACGTCGGCCACGACGAGCACGACGGTCATGAGGATGAAGGCGATCGCGACGGCGTAGCTGAGAGGCATGAGACGCGCGGTGTCGATCGGGCCGGGGTCGGGGCGCCCGCGCCTTCGGGCGACCGATCGCCGCAGCCCCTCGAACGTGGCGCCGGCCAAATGCCCGCCGTCGAGGGGAAGGAGGGGGATGAGGTTGAAGATGAAGAGCGTCATGTTGAGCGAGCCGACCAGCAAGAGGAGATCGCCGAGACGCGCCGGCCAGTCGTAGGACTTCGCCCGCACCGAGGCAATGTCCCCCGCCAGATCGGCGACGCCGACGATTCCTACAACGCCCGAGGCGGATCGCTCTTCCCCCGTCACAACGCTTCGGGCGGTTTGCCACAGGCCCACGGGAAGCCGAGCGAGCGCTTTGGCCGTCCCTCCCGCTTGTTCGAGGGCCATCCCGGGAACCCGCATCAGGGACTCGGATCGGCGTTCGTGCGTGGGAGAAATGCCCACGTAGGGCTTGATCTCGTAGACCGTTTCTCCCCGGGCGTCTTTGACGGCCTTCCCTGAGGCGTCGGTCTTCGGCAGTTTCGTCGCGATCGGAGTGATGCTCAGCGTCATCGTCGCGCCGCCGCGCCGGACGACGACGTCGGCCTTGTCGGTGCCGCCCTCGGCGATCGCCGCCTGGATCTCTTTCCAATCCTTGACGGCGCGTCCGCCCCAGGAGGTGATTTCGTCGCCCGCGCGAAGCCCCGCCTCAGCCGCCGGCGACTTGGGGTCCGAAGCCGCGCACTCGGATTTCTGGGTCACGCACGGCACGACTTTCCCGACCGTCGATGTGGCTTTGGGAAGCCCGATCCCGCATACGACGATCGCCAGGCACGCGAAGCACAGGACGAGGGTCGTCAACGGCCCGCCGAACATGACGATGAGCTTCTTCGGAGCCGGAGGCTGCCAAGACGACCGAGTCTCTTCGCCGGGTCCGATTTCGGAGGCGCTTTCGCGGCGCGCCTCCTCGGCCAGCGTGAGCTTTCCCCGTCTGTTGAGCTCTTTGCGCCCGGGCCTGCCCGGCGGAATCATGCCCGCAATCTTGACAAATCCGCCCAGGGGCAGCGCCTTGATCCCGTATTCCGTTCCGCCGGCTTTCTTCGACCACAGGGTGGGGCCGAAGCCGATGAAGTACTGGGAAACTTTCACCCCAAACTTCTTGGCGGGGATCATATGGCCGAGTTCGTGGATTCCCACCGAAATCAGCAAGCCCAATACAAGGAAGAGGATTCCCAGGATTGACATCAAACTCCCATCGTCTCGCGGGCGCGGGCGCGGGCCCATCGGTCGGCCTCGAGCACGCTTTCGTAACTCGGCTCGTCGACTGCTTCGAAAGCCTCCAACACATCGGCGACGGTATCGACGACGGCTAGGTAGGCGATCCGCCCGCGCAGGAAGGCTTCGACGCATTCCTCGTTGGCGGCGTTGAAGACGGCGGGGTGCAGCGGCGATTGCGCAAGCGCGGCTCGCGCCAGGCCGATCGCGGGAAAGGTCTCGTCGTCAAGCGGCTCGAACGTCCACGCTGCCGGCTTGTCCCAGTCGTTCGCGGGGACGACGTCGGCAAGCCGCCGCGGCCAGGACAGGCCGAGCGCGATGGGAAGCCTCATGTCCGGCGGCGACGCCTGGGCGATTGTCGATCCGTCGCGGAATTCGACCATCGAGTGCACCACGGATTGGGGGTGGACGACGGGGAGGATGTCCTCGGGTGCGACGTCGAAAAGGTAGGCCGCCTCGATGAGCTCGAGCGCCTTGTTCATGAGAGTCGAGGAGTTGACGGTCACGACCGGCCCCATGTTCCACGTCGGATGGGCGAGCGCCTCCTCCGCAGTGACGTGGGCCAGTTCGGCTCTCGTCCTGCCTCGGAAGGGCCCGCCAGAAGCCGTCAAGACGATCCTCCGCACTTCCGTCGAACCGTCGACGACGGGGCTCGTCAGGCCTTTGCGATGCCGCCCGGACGAGAGGGCCTGAGCTATGGCCGAATGCTCCGAGTCCACGGGGACGATCTGGCCCGGCCGGACCGTCGCCTGCCCGATGAGGGGCCCTCCGACGACGAGGGACTCCTTGTTGGCCAGGGCCAGCGTCGCTCCCGACCGCAGCGCCGCGAGGGTGGGCGCCAAGCCGATTGAGCCGGTGACGCCGTTGAGGACCACGTCGTCCTCCCCCGCCATGGAGGCTATCGCGGACATCGCCGACGGGCCGGAGACGATTTCCGGCAGCCGGCCGACGCCGCCGAGACTGCGGGCCGGCTCGGCGGCGGCCTCGGACGAACCGGCGGCGAAAGGGCCGGCGTCCGCTCGCGCGGAGGACGAATCGTCGGCCGCGTGGCGTACGGCAGCGCGCGCGTCGAACGAGCCTCCGGCGGAGGCATAGGCCGAAAGCGCCTTTGAGAGAGCTGCCTCCGCGGCCGGATCGGCGACCGCCACGGCCTTCGCGCCGAATTGCACGGCCTGGCGGGCCAGCAAATCGACGTTTCCTCCGCCCGCTCCGAGCCCGAGAATGCGGAAATCCTCCGGGTTCCGCGCGCCGACGGCGAGCGCCTGCGTGCCGATGGATCCGGTGGACCCCAAAAGAACCACCCCGCGCTGAGAACCCGGCATCACTCGACCGACAGGAGAACGCTCGCGGCGCGTTCTAGGTAGACGTCGACAACCGACTCGTCGTAGGCGTGATTGTCCTTCGCCGAGCCGAAGACGGCTTCGCGCACCTCGCGCGCCGACAGATCGGTCTTTCCGTCGAAATAGTCCGAGAGCCTGTCGATGAGCTCGTCGACCTCGACCTTCGAATAGCCCCATCCGTCGGCCTCGCGGAATCTGCGGCCCACCGGGCGCAAAAGTCGCGGGTAGAGGCTCTTGGCGTCCTGATACGTGGTGTTCAGCCAGGCTTTCTCGCCTCGGTCCGCAACGACCAAGGCTCTCCGCTTTTGAACGAAGGCGGCCTCCAGCCTGTCGAGCGCGTCGTCGATCTCAGCGGGCACGTATCCGCCGCGCGCCCTGCTAAAGGCGGCGTTTCGCACGGTGTTCTCGTCGAAAGCCGGAGTCAGCGGCCCGTTGTAGGCGTCCTTCGCCCTGCGGAGGAAATCATCGACTTCCTCGATGTCGTATCCCTTGTCGAAGATACCAACCGTGCGAAACGGTTTGTCCTTCATCGCAAAACCCCCTTCGGTCCGTCCGCCCCCGACCCGCGCCTGACGAGCTCGGCGGCCTCGGCGGCCTTGGCCGCCCTTGCAGAAGATCGCGTGACTTCAGCTGCCAACTGTCCGCAGGCGCCGTCGATGTCCGATCCGCGCGTGTCACGTATCGTCGTCGGGATGCCCGCGTCCAGCAAAGTCTGTACAAAAGTATTCTGGGCCTCTGGGGTGCTCGCAGTCCAAATGGAGCCGGGAGTCGGATTGAGGGGAATGGGGTTGACGTGCGCCCACCCCCGGCCGCGGCGGTTGAGCTCGTCGGCCAAGAGCTGCGCGCGCCATTTGTGGTCGTTCATGTCCCGGATGAGGGCGTATTCGACGGAAACGCGACGGCCCGTCTTGGCGAAGTAGGAGCGGGCGGCGTCGAGCAGCCGGCCCACGTTGAATCGCGAGTTGATGGGAATGAGTGGGTCGCGAAGCTCGTCGTCGGGCGCGTGGAGGGAGATCGCCAACGTCACGGGCATGCCCTGCTCGGCGAGCTTCTCGATGAGCGGCACCATTCCCACGGTTGAAACCGTGACGTTGCGGGCTGACAGGCCGAAGCCCGCGGGCGAAGGCTCAATGATCCGCCGGAGGGCCTTGAGCACCTGTTTCCAATTCGCAAGGGGCTCGCCCATGCCCATGAACACGACGTTGGTCAGGCGGCACGGCTCGCCGAGGTCGCCTCGCGCGGCGGCGAGCATCCCGCAGCGGACCTGTTCGACGATTTCCCCCGCGGACAGGTTGCGAGTGAGCCCTCCTTGGCCGGTTGCGCAGAACGGACACGCCATCCCGCATCCGGCCTGGGAAGAAATGCACAAGGTTGCCCTGTCAGGGTATTTCATGAGCACAGTTTCGACCATTGCGCCATCGAACATCCGCCACAGCGATTTGACCGTGAGGCCGCGGTCTGCGGTCAGGTCGCGGACTTTCGTCAGCAGCGGAGGAAAGAAAGTTGACACGAGGCCCTCGCGGTCCCGCGCGGGAAGGTCGGTCATGCGCTCAGGGTCGACGTCAAAATGCTCGAAGTAGTGTCTCGACAGCTGATCGGCCCGAAAAGCCGGAAAGCCTGCCTTTGCCGCCCTGTCTTTCCTTTCGGCGAGGTCGAGGTCTGCCAGGTGCTCGGGCGGCTTTCCCCTGCGCGCCTCCGCGAACGAGAGCAGCGGACGCGGCCCCGATTCGACGGCGGGCATGACTTGACGGCCGCCGCGGCCGGGCGCGTTTTGGCTCGATTGAGCCTGGGAAGATGGTGGCGTCATAACTCGCCCATTCTCTCACGGTAGGCTCGCTCGTTCGCAACGGCCCGACTGTCGAATGAGGCACGTTGCGTGGAACGAATCAAGATTCTGTGCAGGCGGACGCAACGGAAAATTGCGCACCCTTCCGCCGGTGAGCGATGCTTGCGGAGGGCTGGCCGTCTGCCGTATGGGGATTACGTACTATATGGGGATTGAGTACTGTATGAGGTTGTTTCGTCAGCGTTTCCAACTCGCCGACGGTGAAGAGCATACCAGATTACGAGATCGTTACATTACCTGATCGTCGTATTGTTTCCCACAAGGGATTCGCTTGCCGAACCGCGGGAAGTGTGCCTTGCGGCGTATCGCAGACTTTTCGACAGCGGGCCCTGTCCGGAGACAAAACAAAGGCCCGGCGGCAGTCAGAGGCCTGCCAGCCCAAGGGGCATGGCGAGTCGACGGCGTCATCTCGCAAACGGCGCGGTCATAACCGCGTAACAGACCGGCGCCCACATGAGGATCGAGTCGATGCGGTCGAGCATCCCTCCGTGGCCGGGGAAGATGGAACCCATGTCCTTGACCTCTAAGTCGCGTTTGAGAAGCGACTCGGACAGGTCTCCGACGGTCGAGCAGAGCACGGCTGCGATCCCTACGAGCATGCCGACCCGCCACGGACGCTCCAGCAGCGAGCCGACCAGAAC
>NZ_DBHHEV010000048.1:0-1510 GCF_057238965.1 Peptidiphaga sp. | reverse complement strand
AGCCGCAACGAGAGAGCCGGCAAAGCCCTCCCAAGACTTCTTGGGCGAGACGGACGGGCTCATCGGATGGCGTCCCCACAGCACGCCGAATGCCCAACCGCCGGTGTCGGAAAAGGCGGGCATGAGGACAAGCAGGGCCACCATCCACTCGGCTCGCGGAAGGCCTGCGAGCGCCACGGCGAAAGAGCCCAGCAGGCCGACCCATCCCAGGGCGAAAACGGCGGCTGCGGCGTCGCCGGACCAGGAGCCCGGGCTCCTCCCCCTTTCCGCCCAGCGCCAGAAAATGACCGCGACGGCTGCCACGCAGTATGCGGCAAGCCCGGCGAGCGGGCCTCTCGCCCACGTCGCGCCGACCACCGTGAGGATCCCGCACCACAGGGGCAGCAGGGGAATGCGGCGCCCCTTGTTGAGAAATGCCCCGGCGACTTCCCACAGAGCCACGCACAAGGCGGCGGCCACGAGCACGACGAAGACCTCTATGCGCCACAGGACGCTGAAAGCAACGAGGCCCAAAAGCCCAAAGGCCACGGGGACCGCCGCTTTGAGATTCCTTCCAGCTTTAGACGCCGACGGCTCGGGCGGCTTGGGCGGGTGGGGCGCCAGCCGAGACGTCAGATTGCGCAACTCGCCCATCGTCGTCTCAGACCTCGAGGAGTTCCTTTTCCTTGCCTTCGAGCACTTTGTCCACCTGCTCGACGTGGCGCTTCGTCAACCCGTCGAGCTTCTCCTCGGCGCGCTTGACGTCGTCTTCGCCGGCGTCGCCGTCCTTCTTGATCTTGTCGAGGGTTTCCTTGGCCTTGCGGCGAATCCCTCGAATGGCTACGCGCGCCTCCTCAGCCTTGTTCTTAGCGAGCTTGACGTAATCGCGGCGTCGCTCTTCCGTGAGAGCGGGAAGGACGACGCGGATCAGATTGCCGTCGTCGGTGGGGTTGACTCCCAGATCGGACTCGCGCAGGGCCTTGTCTATGGACGCCATGGCCGACCGGTCGAAAGGAGTGATCAAAACAGTGCGCGCCTCGGGAATCGCAATGGTTCCCAGCTGCTGCAAGGGGGTCGGCGCACCGTAATAGTCGACGAGGATCGCGTTGAACATCGCGGCATTGGCTCTGCCTGAGCGGATGCCGCTGAATTCATTGCGCGCGACCTCGACGGTCTTTTCCATTTTTTCCTCGGCTTCGAGGAGCGTCTCGTCAATCATGGTTGTCCTTTTCTGCTCGAAAGCTGACCAAGCGCTATCTGGATGCCGATACAAGCGTACCGATCTTTTCGCCTCGCAGTGCGCGCGTGACGTTGGTGGACTCGCCCATTCCGAACACCCGCATGGCCACGTCGTTGTCTTGGCACAGCGAGAAGGCCGCGGCGTCGACCACCCTCAAACCCTGTGAAATCGCCTGTTCGTAGGTGATGAAATCCAGTTTGACCGCATTGGGATTCGTCTTCGGATCCGCGGTGTAGACTCCGTCGACGCCGTTCTTTCCGACGAGGATCTCGTCGCAGTGAAGCTCGGCCG
>NZ_DBHHEV010000047.1:8147-19344 GCF_057238965.1 Peptidiphaga sp. | reverse complement strand
CCATCGCCATCGCCCATTCTTGGCGCGGCGGCGCTTTTTCCGACGCGGAACCCGACCGGGCGCAGCACGGCGGCGCGGGAACGCTGCCGCGGGCGACCGGCGGCGACCTCACTCCCGCTCAGAGACTGTGGGCCGGCGCCGAGCGGATGTCGCGGCGCCACGGCGCGGTTGCGCCCGCCGCCAAGAATGACGTGTAGTCTTAGTCTGCAAACAAAAGTTCGAAAGGGTCGATGCGGAGGAGGGCCGATGATAGCGGCGCTGCGGGGAAATGTTCTCAGCATTGAGCCGACGGCGGCGGTGATCGAAGCCGGAGGCGTCGGATACGCCGTCCAGGCGACGCCCGCCACTTTGGCGGGGCTGCGCGTGGGGCAGGAGGCCTTTGTCCACACCTCGCTCGTGGTGCGCGAAGATTCGATGACCCTTTTCGGTTTCGCCGACGCCGACGAGCGGGAGGTTTTCGACGCGCTTCAAACCGTCTCGGGGGTCGGGGCGAAGCTCGCGCTCACCATTCTGGCGACCTTGACTCCCGACCAGCTGCGTCAGGCCGTGGCCAACGCCGACATCGCGGCCCTTACGCGAGTTTCCGGCGTCGGAAAGAAAGGCGCCCAGCGTTTGGTCTTGGAGATCGGGGCGAAGCTTGGGCCTCGGCGGGGAGGCGACTTTGAGGCGCCTTCTTCGAATGCTCGGTCCGGCGACGTCGTCGCGGCGCTCGTCGGGCTCGGCTTCTCCGAGCGCGACGCCGAAAACGCGCTCTCCCAGGTCGAAAAGGCGACGCCCGAGGCGGAGGTCCCCGAACTCCTGCGCGCCAGCCTGAAAATCCTCGGGGCCGGGAGGTAACCGGTGGCAGACTCGAAAAGCCCGGACGCGGATTCGAAAGGCATTGTCTCGCCGGCGGCCTCGGAATCCGAACGCGCGGCCGAAGCGGCGCTGCGCCCGCGCCAGCTCAGCGAATTCGTCGGCCAGGAAACCGTGCGCTCCCAGCTCTCGCTCGTGCTCGAAGCGGCGGTGGCCCGGGGGAAGACCCCGGACCATGTCCTGCTTTCGGGTCCGCCGGGGCTGGGCAAGACGACGCTGTCGATGATCATCGCCGCGGAGGTCAACGGCTCGCTGCGCCTGACCTCCGGCCCGGCGATTCAGAATCCCGGCGACTTGGCCGCCGTGCTCTCCTCCCGTTCTTTTCATCGACGAGATCCATCGCCTCGCCCGCACGGCCGAGGAGATGCTCTACCTGGCGATGGAAGATTTCAGGGTGGACGTCATGGTCGGCAAAGGGCCCGGCGCAACGTCGATCCCGCTTCCGCTGCCGCCCTTCACGGTGGTGGGGGCGACGACGCGCGCCGGCCTCCTCCCGGCCCCGCTGCGCGACCGTTTCGGCTTCACCGGCCACCTCGAGTATTACGAGGAGGAAGAGCTCGCCCTCATCGTCACCCGCAACGCCGTCAAGCTCCAGGCGAACCTCGAAGCCGACGCGGCGCACGAGATCGCCTCGCGCTCGCGCGGCACGCCGAGAATCGCCAACAGGCTGCTCAGACGCGTGCAGGATTGGGCGCAAGTTCGGGGAAACGGCGTCCTCGATCTGGCCGCCGCGCGCGCCGCGCTCGACGTGTTCGAAGTCGATAGGTGCGGACTCGACAGGCTCGACCGCGCCGTCCTCGAAGCCGTCTGCGTGAGGTTCAGGGGAGGCCCTGTGGGGCTCACCACTCTCGCGGTGTCCGTAGGGGAGGAGCCCGAAACGGTCGAGACGGTCGCCGAGCCCTACCTCGTTCGCGAGGGCTTCCTGGTGCGAACGCCGCGCGGCAGGGCCGCCACGCGTCTGGCCTTCGACCACCTAGGCCTGCCCGGCCCGGCGCCGGAGGAGACGCTCTTCGGCTGACGGGCGTGCGCCGATTGAGAGCAGAATGTCCGCCTGAAGGCGCGCGCCGCCCAGCCGCATGCTTGCTTTGCAGCCGCCGGCCGCCGGCAGCTTGGAAATCGGCGTCGCCCGAAAGTGAATTTCGTCCGAGAGCCAGGTTGTGCTTCCCCCCGGTGAGCAAGCGCGCGTACACTTGTGCGGGTACGTGTCTTTTTACAGCTAGGAGACTTCGGAATGGATCCGACAATGATCGCCCTCCTCGTCGGCATGGTGATTTTGTTCTTCTGGATGTCCTACTCCGGACGCAAGGCCCGCGAACGCCTCAACCAAGAGCGGGAAGAGATCATCGTGGTCGGCAAGGACATCATGACGACTGCCGGATTTTACGGAAAGATCGTCGACATCGACGGCGACGCCGTCACGCTCCTGAGCCCGGCCGGCGACGAGACCGTCTGGGACCGGCGTGCGATTTCGAGGGCGGCCGAGCTTCCGTTGGCGGAATCCGAGGAAGTCGATTCCGAGGACGACGAGGCCGAGGCCGAGTCCGCCGCCGCGCCGGACGAGGACCGTCCCAAGCCGTCCTCACCCTTCTCATCGGATCGATAGAAAAGCACACGTATGGCAAAGCGCACCGCAACGCGTTCCTCCGAGGTGCCCCGGAAACGCCTCGTCCTGTTGATGCTGATGATCGTCGCGCTCCTCGCGACGCTGACGATCGGAAGCTGGGGCAAATCTTCCAAGTGGGCTCCCGAGCTCGCCCTTGACCTTCAAGGCGGCACCCAGATCATCCTCACCCCCGAGACGACTGACAACTCGGAGATCACCCAGTCCGACGTCAATCAGGCGATCGAGGTCATCCGCCAGCGCGTCGACGCCTCTGGCGTGGCCGAGGCTGAGATCAGCTCCCAGGGCGGCAAGAACATCATCGTGGGCCTCCCGGGCAGGCCGTCGGAGCAGACTCTCAGGCTTGTCCGCACGTCCGCGGTCATGCGCATGCGCCCCGTGCTTGCGATCGCCGGCGACGCGGGCTCGCTCACTCCGGCGAAGGTCGCGAACATCGACAAGGCGCAGAAAGAAGCGCAGAAAAGCGCCAGCCCCTCGGCTAGCGCAAGCCCTTCTGCCTCCCCGAGCCCTTCCGCGTCGGCGACGCCGACCCCCGATCCCAAGGCGACGTACGGCGCCGAAGAGCTGAAGAAAGTGGCCAGGGAAAGGGCGGATCAGAACCACGACGGCAAGATCTCCGACCAACCGAAGTCCAAGCCGGCCAACGCCTCGGACGCGGAGAACTGGATTACAGAGAAGGTCGCCTACGACGCCGCGATTTTGGACTGCACCAAGCCGTCGTCGAAGTTGAACGTCGTCGACGACCCGAAGAAGCCGCTCGTGGCCTGCGACCGCTCACGGGGCCAGGCGACGAAGTACATCCTCGGCCCGGCTGAGATCGAGGGGACCCAGCTGACGAAGGCCTCCTCTGGATTCGACCAGAGAAGCAACCAGTGGATCGTTCAGATTCAATTCGACTCCAAGGGGACGAAGGCTTTTGCCGACGTGACCCGCCGTCTCGTCAAGCTTCAGCAGCCTAAGAATCAATTTGCGGTGGTCCTCGACGGGTCGGTCATCTCCTCTGCCGCCCCGAGCGAGGTCATTTCGGGCGGCCAGGCGCAGATTTCGGGCTCCTTCACCGACCAGACCGCCAAGACGCTCGCGAACCAGCTGAGTTTCGGATCGCTTCCGCTGAAATTCAACGTTCAGTCGGAGGAGCAGATATCCGCCACCCTCGGCTCCGAATCGCTGCGAGGCGGCCTCATCGCCGGGGCGATCGGCGTCGTTTTGCTCGCCCTTTACCTCCTGTGGACGTATCACGGGCTGGGAATAGTCGCCATCGGCTCGATCGCGTTGGCAACCGGGCTCTCTTACCTCATCGTCGCATTGATGTCGTGGATCATCGGCTATCGGCTCTCTATGGCGGGCGTCGTCGGCTTTATCATATCGATCGGCATCACCGCGGATTCCTTTATCGTCTTCTTCGAGCGAATACGCGACGAGATCCGAGAGGGACGCTCGGTCAGAGCTGCGGTCACGCACGGATGGCACAGGGCCAAGCGGACGATCTACGTCGCCGACGGCACGAATCTGCTGTGCTCGCTGGTCCTCTACTTCCTCGCTGTCGGCTCGGTTCGAGGTTTCGCATTCACTCTCGGATTGACGACGATTCTCGATCTCATCGTGGTGGTCATGTTCACCTACCCGGTCATGGCGATCCTCGTCCGCGGCAGCTTCTTCGGCGAGGGGCATCGGTGGTCTGGCATGAGCGCCATCGCCTTGGGCAACGCCCCCGCGTACAGCGGCCGAGGATCCTTCCGCCGCCGCAGCGACCGTCACATGGACGTCAAACTCGTCGTGGACGAGGAATCGTCCGGCTCGGCTGTCGACACGGCCGTCGTCGTCACCGAGTATTCGGAGGACGACGGCGCGGACGCCCCCGGAACCCGCTCGCCGGAGGCTTCCTCCGAAAACATCGGAGCCTCCTCTCGTCGCTCTCGAAAGGACGCCGGTTTTTCTCCCAGGGACTCAGCTTCTTCTCGAAAGGCCGCGGCGGAAGAGGCCGGTGCGGCCGGCGCCGAAGCGGACTTTGCGAAAGGCGACGAGGCCTCCGGCCCGAAGCCTCGCGAAGAGCTGCCCGAAGAGGAAAGGGGCCTTTCCCTGGCGGAGAGAAAGGCGCTCCGACGCAGGAAAGCCCGCGAGGAAGCCCGAAAGAACGGCTTCGGCGGACATGCCGCGCAAGGGAAGGGGAACGGCGATGTCTAAAAGCTCCATCGGCAACGATCTGTACACGGGACGGCGTTCTTTTCCTTTCATCGCCAAGAGGAAGTACTGGTTCGCCATCTCGCTGGCCCTCATCGCGATCTCTGCGGTCACCCTCGCAGTCAAGGGCCTTAACCTGGGCATTGAGTTCACCGGCGGCTCCCAGTTCACGGTCTCGCGGACGAAGGTCACCGATCAGAAACCGGCGGCCGACATCATGAGACGCTATGCCAAAGACGACGCCGCCCGCGTAGTCCAGGTGGGCGATTCGACGCTGAGAATCCAGACGGCCGAAACGAAGCTGAGCGACGACAGCGTCAGGACCGTGCGCTCGGAGTTGGCCAAGTCCTACAAGGTCGCTCCGTCGAACGTCGCCTCGACCTTCATCGGACCGACGTGGGGGCAGGACATCTCCTCGAAGGCGCTCAAGGGATTCATTGCCTTCCTTGTCGCCGTCGCTTTGGGCCTGACTCTCTATTTCCGAAGCTGGCGCAATGCCGCCGGCGCGATTCTCGCGCTTTTCAACGACCTTGTCGTCACCATAGGCGTCTACGCCCTCTTCGGATTCGAGGTCACCCCGTCTACTATCATCGGCCTGCTCACGATCCTCGGTTATTCTCTTTACGACACCGTCGTCGTCTTCGACAAGGTGCGGGAGAATTCTGCGAAGCTTTTGTCGCAAAGCGACTACACCTTCGCAGAGTCCGTGAACCTCGCGGTCAACCAGACTCTCATTCGATCGCTCAACACCTCGGTAACGAGCCTTTTGCCCGTCGTTTCAATCCTTTTCATCGGCACCTACTTTTTGGGCGCCGGCACGCTGCGGGATCTCGCCCTCGTCATGTTCGTCGGCATGATTCTCTCGACGCTCTCCTCTATGTTCATCGCCTCGCCCATCGCCGTGCAGCTGGCCCATCTCGATCCGAAGATCCGTCAGCACACCGAGAAGGTTGAGAAGGCGCGCGGAGAGCTCAGGGAGCGAATTGCCGAGCGCAGGGCGGCCGGCGAGGAGATCTCGAGCAAAGAGGAAGAGGACATGGTGGTGCACGCGGGGCACGTCATCCGCACGCCGGGGCGGCATTTAGGGACGGCGGCTCAGCCCCATCGCAAGAACAGGAAGAAGAAGTGAACAGTCAATCCGTCTTCCCTTTGGACGCAGTGTCCCTCGTTGAATCCCACCTGCGAGAGGTCCCGGACTTTCCGGCGCCCGGTGTGCTTTTCCGCGACATCACGCCTCTCATAGCCGATCCTCAGGCGTTCAAGGTTCTCATCGAGACGATAGCCGACCGCTACAGGGGCCAAGTGGACGCCGTCGCGGGGCTGGAATCGAGAGGATTCATTCTCGGCGCCCCGCTCGCCATAGAGATGGGCGTGGGAATGCTGACGGTGCGAAAGGGCGGGCGTCTTCCGGGCCCCGTCGTCGGAGTGGACTACGACCTGGAATACGGTTCTGCCCGAATGGAGCTGCAGCCTTTCACTGTGTCCGACGGGCAGAGGGTCCTTGTGATCGACGACGTCCTCGCGACGGGCGGAACTGCCAACGCCGCTTTTGAGCTCATAGAAAGGGCGGGCGGCGTTCCGACTGGATTGTGCGTCCTCATTGAGCTTCGCGAGCTCGGAGGGCGTGAGAGGCTTGCGGGACGCGAAGTGGATGCGGTTCTCACCTATTGATCGACGATGGCGGTCTGTGACCGCCATCGTTTTATATCCGCTCTCCAGAGTGCTATAACCATATTGTTCTGGGAAAGGGGATGCCATGGGGGAATCGAGCCCGCGCCTTCGATCGCGTCTGAGCTGGCTTGCGGGCAGGTCGGGACCGCAGATTCCGTCTACGCTCGAGCCTCTTATGCGCGCCCTCGGAACGAAAAGCGTCGACAAATCCAGAATCCTCCACGCCTTCGAAGTGGCCGATCACTGCCATGAGGGCCAAACGCGCAAATCGGGAGAGCCGTACATCACCCATCCCGTCGCCGTCGCGACGATCCTTGCGGAACTGGGAATGGACGAAGACACGATCATCGGCGCGCTCCTGCACGACACGGTCGAAGACACCGACTATCAGCTCTCCGACCTGCGCAGGGAATTCGGTTCCGCAGTCGAAGTGCTCGTCGACGGCGTCACGAAGCTTGACAAGGTCGAGTACGGCGAGGCGGCGCAGGCGGAGACTGTGCGAAAAATGGTCATCGCAATGTCGAAGGACATCCGCGTCCTGCTCATCAAACTCGCCGACCGTCTCCACAACGCCCGCACCTGGAAGTATGTCTCGGCTGAAGGCGCCAGGCGCAAGGCTCGCGAAACTCTCGAAATATACGCCCCTCTGGCCCACCGTCTGGGAATGAACTCGATCAAGTGGGAGCTTGAAGACCGGTCCTTCAAAGTCCTTTATCCCACCGTCTACGGCGAGATTGAAAGGCTCGTCACAGACAGGACTCCCGAACGCGAGGCGTACATTCTCCAGGTGCGCGACATCCTTGAGAGCGAGCTGAAAAACGCCAAGATCAAGTGCACGATCACTGGACGGCCTAAACACTATTATTCGATCTATCAGAAGATGATCCTCCGAGGAAAGGACTTCGAGGACATCTACGACCTCGTGGGCGTGCGCGTGCTGGTAGAGACGATCGCCGACTGCTATGCAGCCCTCGGCGTCGCCAACACCGCATTCACCCCGATCCAAGGCAGGATCAAAGACTACATCGCCACTCCGAAGTTCAACTTCTACCAGTCGATTCACACGACGGTCATCGGCCCGGGCGGGCGGACGATGGAGATCCAAATCCGCACCTACGACATGCACAAGCGGGCCGAGTACGGAGTCGCCGCCCATTGGCGGTACAAGGAGGACGCGGGGCAGTCCAAGGGCGGCATCGGACCGACGTCGGAAGAGCAGACCCAGCTCAATTGGCTCCGCCAGCTCGTCGATTGGCAGCGCGACACGGCCGATCCGACGGAGTTTCTCGACTCGCTTCGATACGAGATCTCCGGGAGTCAGGTCTACGTTTTCACTCCAAAGGGGGAGGTTTTGGAGCTTCCCTCGGGGTCGACGCCGGTCGATTTCGCGTACGCCGTCCACACGGAAGTGGGGCATCACACCGTCGGCGCGCGCGTCAACGACCGGCTCGTAACCCTCGACCACCGCCTCGAATCCGGCGACAACGTTGAGATCATCACGGCGAAGAATCCCGACGCCGGGCCGTCCCGCGGATGGTTGGATTTCGTCGCCTCCCAGCGGGCACGGGCGAAGATCAAGGCGTGGTTCAAGCATTCGCGCCGCGAGGAGTCCGTCGATTCCGGGAAAGACAAGCTCGCCAAAGCGATCCGCCGGAAAAACCAGCCGGTTCAGCGGCTGATGAGCCACGACACGCTCCGCGGCATTGCGCAAGACCTCAATAAAAACGATGTGACCGATCTGTACGCCGCGATCGGCGAAGGAGTCATCTCAGCCGAAACGGTGGTCAGACGGCTCATACAGACGCAGGGCGGCGAGCCAGGCGTCGAAGAGACGCTGTCCGAAGCGGTGACGCCCACGCGAATCGCCCACCGCTCCGGCGCCAGCGGCGATTCCGCCGTCATCGTCGAATCCATGGACTCCGGCGACGTCCTCGTCAAACTTGCCAAGTGCTGCACGCCCGTCCCTCCCGATGCGATCGTCGGCTTCGTCACGCGGGGGAACGGTTTGTCGGTCCACCGAGTAGATTGTCCGAACGTGCTGCCCCTCAAGCGGGAGCCGGAGCGTTTCATCGACGTCGCCTGGTCGGAAGGCTCGGAGGCGACGTATCTCGTCCAGGTGCAAATCGAGGGGCTTGACCGGCAGGGCCTGCTCTCCGACCTTTCCCGCGTTCTGTCCGAGCACGGAATCAACGTCCTCCAGGGAACGATGACGACCACGAAGGAGAGGATGTCGAAGTTGAGCTTCACTTTCGAAATGGCCGAACCTTCGCACCTGGAGCGCATTTTGCGCGAGTTTCGGAAAGTGGACGGAGTCTACGACGCCTACCGCGTGACCGGCTCGAAGAAGGGCAGCGAAAGGCGAGCTTAGGCTACCTCGTTTCCTCGATGTAGGCTTCCAGTGCCTTGGCCGCCCTTCGGGCGAAGGGCGCGCCCCGACGCCGCCTTTCGCGTTTGCTGTGCAGCTGCAGATCTTCCGGGTTGAGGCCGCCGCGCATAAGGCGTATGACGCATTCGACGGCGACGCCGGGCTCTTCGAGCGCGAGCAGGTCGAAGGCTGTTCGCGCCGTCGTCGGAACGGTGAAACCCCCGAGCTCCCGGGAATACTCCTCTTCGAGCTGCGCGCGGTAGACGACGCAGTGATGGCGGCTCGTCGGGTGAGCCGCACACAGACGCCTGAGCCGGGAGGGGGGCCACCATCCCGTGTAAATCCACGCAGCGGTCAGCGTCGCGGGCGTCGAACCGTCGGGCAGCAGGGGGCACACCAGCCGGGCTCGCATGGCCGGCGTCGCTGCGAGGTCGGCAGCGGCTATGCGCCCAGGCGCATACTCCACGGCCAATTTTTCGCGCACAAGTGTCTGGGCGCCTCTGGTCAGTTGCTCGGGCCTCCACGTTTTCATGGCAACCGTTCTACATCAAAAGAAGCGATCGCCGCGTTGTCTGCCCTCAGCCTGTGCACAACGGTCCGTCAAAGGCATTCCAGCGGCGCTGAGCCCTGTCTCGAAAGGCACTCCAGCCAGACGCCCGGTCGCGTTCGAATCCGCGGCGGGAGGGAGGGAAGGGAGAGAAAGCATCAGAGGTCCGAGTTGACTTGGTCGAGCCAGGCTTGCCGGGCCTGCCGGGCCTCGTTGAGCTCTTTGACCTTGGCCTCGTCCCCGGCTTCTTTCGCGGCGGCTATTTCCCCGTCGAGTTCGGCGATGAGCGCTTCCAGCTGGGCCGCCATGCCGGTCGAACGCCGCTTTTTCTCCGGATCCGTCCGTCGCCACCGCTCGTCCTCGGCGCGGCGGATCTCGTCCGCGATCTGCTTCATTCGGCCCTCGACCCTCGGATAGTCGGAACGCGGCACCATGCCGATGGCCTCCCAGCGTTCGCCGATGTCGCGGTAGGCCGCCCGGGCGGCGTCGATGTCGTTGATTGGCAGAAGGGCCTCCGCCTCGGCCAGCAACTCGAGCTTGGCGGCGAGATTGCTCGCGAACTCCTGGTCGACGGCGGCGTGGTGCGCCGAACGCGCGGAAAAGAAGACCTCCCGCGCGGCCATAAAACGCTCCCACAGCTTGCTGTCGTCGTGTTTGGACGCCCTTCCCGCGGCCTTCCACTCGTCCATGAGGCGCCGCATTTCGTTGCTCGTCTCACGCCAGTCGGTCGACTGAGCGATCGCCTCGGCCTCGCTGATGAGCCGTTCTTTCGCGGCGACGACGTGTGCGCGCTCCTTCTCGAGTTTGGCGAAGAACGCTCTGCGGGCGTCCTCAAACACCTTGCGCGCGTGCGAAAGGCGCTTCCACAATGCGTCGTTCGTGGACCTACTGATGCGAGGGCCGTTCTTTTGCGCGTCTTTCCAACGTTCGAAAAGCTCCATGAGCTCTGCCCGCGTGTCCCTCCAGTTGATCGGCGTGTCGACCGAGGCCGCAATGGCCTCGGCGCGTTCGACGAGCGCCTCGCGCTGCGCGCGCGCTTCGGCCTTTGCCTGCTCGCGCTTGGCTTTGTGCTCGGTTCGAAGCACCGAAATCCGGGAGGCGAGGGCGGCGGAGCGATTTCGCAGCCCCTCGATGTCGCCCACGGCCGAAGGATTGGCGATTTGCTTGTCGAAGGCTCGAAGCGCCGAGGCGGACTCTTCGGGATTGACCGTTTCCACCCGCGCCTCGATGAGGGCGAGCTGAGCTTCCAAATCAAGGTAACGGCGGACGTAGATGGCCAAGGCGTCCTTCTTCGACCCCTCGGCGGCATATTGCCCGACGATGCGTTCGCCGTCGCCCGAGCGCAGCCACACATTCCCTTCGTCGTCCACCCTTCCCCACGCTGCGGCCTCCGCCGCTGCGGAATCGCTTCGCGAAGGCGCAGGTTTGGCGGCCCCGGCCGGACGGGGCTTGGGGATCGGACGCGGCACTGGCTTAGGCGTCGGAGGCGTGGTCGACTCGGTCATAGAAGCTCCTTGGGGAGACGGCGTGACTGTACGCCGTAAGAAACAGCGTTGTGGAAAACATTGTAAAACCAAAATCGCGGCCTCCGCCCGGGCTGTCCACCCTGCGAACGCCGCCGCCCCGTCGACACGGAAGCCTTGAAAACGATAGCGTACAACCATGATCTTTCTCCGCTACAATCGGACCCTCATCGAAGCGAATTGCTACATCGTCGCCGATTCGCAGCAGCGGGTCGCCCTCGTCGTGGACCCCGGCGCGGGGTCGGCCGAATGGATCGAGGAAACCCTGGCTTCTCGGCGATTGAGCCTCGGCTGCGTGCTGTGCACCCACGGGCACATCGACCACGTGTGGGACTCGGGGGTGATTGCCGGCGAAGCGCCGGTCTACGTTCCAGGCCCGGACCTGTACAGAATGGAGGATCCGGCGGCCATGGGCCCCGCCGCGGCGGGCGTTT
>NZ_DBHHEV010000047.1:5619-8137 GCF_057238965.1 Peptidiphaga sp. | reverse complement strand
GCGGCGCTCCCCCGAGAGTTTTTCGAGGGCGAGGGCCGGCAGATCGTGCCCGGCGTGGCGATGCGAGCGATCCCCGCGCCGGGGCACACGGAGGGTTCGAGCGTTTTCCTTCTGTCGGGGGCGATCGATCCGGATCGCGAGTCCGTCGTCTTCCCCGAAGGAGTTTTCGGCGAGAAGCTGATGCTCAGCGGCGACGTGCTCTTCAGGGACGGCGTCGGGCGGACGGACCTTCCCGGGGGCGACCCCGCTGCGGCGGCGGAGTCGTTGCGGACGCTGGCGAGAGGGATCGATCCCGCAACCGTTTTCTTCCCCGGGCACGGCCCTTCCTCGACGATGGGGCGGGAAAAGGAGCGTTCGCACTATCTGAAGCTTGCAATGTCAGGTGAAATGGCCTGAAATTGAACCGAATGCGCGCCCTTTCTCTCCGGCGATTCGCCCGGATGCCGGGGATGGGCGCCAATCGTGGAACAATAGTCCCCATGAAGATTGCCCCTCTCTCCGGATTCCCCGAGTGGTTGCCGCAGGACAGGATCGTCGAAGACCGCATTCTCGACGCTCTGCGCCGCACCTTCGAGCTGCATGGTTTTTCGGGGATCGAGACCCGCGCGGTCGAGCCTCTCGACCAGCTGTTGCGCAAGGGAGAGACCTCCAAGGAGATCTACGTCCTGAGCCGCCTGCAGGGCGGGCCGTCCCAAGATTCGGAGATGGGCCTTCATTTCGACCTGACGGTTCCGCTTGCCCGGTACGTTTTGGAACACGCGGGAAAGCTCGACTTTCCGTTCAAGCGCTACCAGATACAGAAGGTTTGGCGCGGGGAAAGGCCGCAGGACGGGCGTTTTCGCGAGTTCGTGCAGGCTGACGTCGACGTCGTCGGCGAGCAGACGCTTCCCTTCCACAACGAGGTCGAACTTCCCCTCGTCATGGTCGATGCCCTGTCGGGTCTGCCGATCCCGCGGGTCGTCATACGGGCCTCCAACCGAAAAATAGCCCAGGGATTTTATGAGGCGGTCGGAATCGAAGACGTCGGCGAGACGCTGCGGATCGTCGACAAACTCGACAAGATCGGCCCGGCCGCGGTTGCGCAGACCCTCGTCGAGAAGGCGGGGACGACGCCGCAGCAGGCCGATCTCGCCCTCAGGCTCGCTGACATCTCGGGAGGCGACGCATCGGTGGCCGACCGCGTTCGGGAGCTCGGGCAGCGTTCGGATCTGCTCGAGGAGGGCCTTGACGAGCTTGTGCGCCTCGTCGAAGGGGCCAACGCGCTCATTCCGGGCTCGGTCGTGGCCGACCTCAAGATCGCCAGGGGCTTGGATTACTACACCGGCTCGGTTTACGAGTCCGTCCTCGTCGGCCACGAGGATCTGGGCTCGATCTGTTCCGGCGGGCGGTACGATTCGCTCGTGAGCGACGGCAAACGCGCGTATCCCGGCGTCGGGCTTTCCATCGGAGTTTCGAGGCTCGTCTCGCGCTTGATCGGCAGGGCGACGGTGAGCGCGACGAGGAAAGTCCCCACCTGCGTCCTCATCGCGGTCAATGACGAGGGCGCCAGGGCTGCCGCGACGGCTACAGCCATGAAGTTGAGACGTCGCGGGATTCCCACCGACGTCTCGCCAACCGCGGCCAAATTCGGCAAACAGATCAAGTTCGCCGACAGACGCGGCATTCCCTTCGTCTGGTTTTCGACCGACGAAGGGGAGCAGGTCAAAGACATCCGTACGGGCGAACAGGTCGAAGCCGACCCCGACGCATGGGTGCCAGAATCATCGGATTACTTCCCGCAGTTGAAAGAGACTAAATGAGCATTCCCATAGCTTCTCAGGAGGAACTCGAGGAGGCGCTCGGCGCGCTGCGCGACATCCTCGAAGACGTCTCGTTCCCTCTCGAGACGCCCTTGGCTTCGGACGGCGCCAAAGCGACGTCCGAAGTTCTTCGTCAGCTTGACGACTACATCCTTCCTAGGCTTTCGCGGATCGACGCGCCGCTGTTGGCCGTGGTCGGAGGTTCGACGGGCGCGGGCAAATCGACGCTCGTCAACTCGCTGCTCGGCGAAAACGTGGCCAAGGCGACAGCCATCAGGCCCACGACGCGGCGTCCGCTGCTCGTCCACCGCGAAGAGGACGGGGCCTGGTTTGCGGATCAGAGCATTCTGCCGAGCTTGGCGAGGGTGCAGAGCACAGACGTGGACGACGGCGCCCACTCCGAGCTCGCCTTGGCCGATAGCAAGGAGCTGCCCGAGGGAATCGCGCTTCTCGACTCTCCTGACATCGACTCGGTCGTCGAAGACAATCGGCGCCTCGCCGCCCAGCTGCTCGCCGCCGCCGACCTGTGGCTTTTCGTCACGAGCGCGGCCCGCTACGCCGACGCGATTCCCTGGTCGATGCTCAACGAAGCCGTTTCACGCGACATCGTCATCGCGGTGGTCCTCAACCGCGTCCCCTCGGACGACGGGGCGCAGGTGCGCTCCGACCTTTGACACAGGCTCGCCGAGCGCGGTCTTGGCGATGCCCCGCTTTTCGCC
>NZ_DBHHEV010000047.1:0-5609 GCF_057238965.1 Peptidiphaga sp. | reverse complement strand
TCCCTTCGGAGGACGTCGCCCCCATCAAGACGTGGCTTGCGGGCCTATCGCACGACGGGCCGGCTCGCGCCTCGGTGGCCAGGCAGACCCTGGCCGGAGCGGTGGACGCGCTCATTGAACAGTGCGATCCGATCGTCGAGGGGCTCAAAGAGCAGATCGACCTTCAACGCGCCATGCGCGGCGACATTGCCAGGGCCGACGGCGTCGCCATCGGATCGATCATCGCCTCCGTCGAGGACGGGCGCCTCGTGCGCCGCGAGGCTCTAAACCGATGGAACGAGGCGGTCGGCGCGAATCGGACGATGCGTTCGATCGTCGGATCGACGGGGGGAATCCGCGACCGCGTCGCCGGATGGTTCAAGGGGAAGCCGAAAGCAAACGACCCGCTGCCGGTCGCCGAAATTGAGGCGAACCTCGAGGCCGCCTTGGCGGCTTCGTTGACAGCCGAGGCCGAAAGGGCGGCGCGCTCGGTGGACGACGCATGGCGTCAAAGGTCGGGCGCCGAGGCCTCGCGCGCCGCGGCGAGTGCGGCTGTGCGTCCGAATGACGAACGGGGGCGGCAGGCGGTCGAAACGGTCCGCCGGTGGAGACAGGCGCTTGCCGCGATCGTGCAGGAGGAAAGCGGCGGAAAGGCAGCCTCCGCGCAGGCCGCATCGATCGGCGCGAAGGCGATGGAGACCGCCCTGGTCATCGTCACGTTCGCCTCCGCGAAGGGACTGGCCAACGGAGACGGCGTCACCGGAGGCACCGCAGTTCCCTCCCGAAAGCTGTTGGAAGCCGTTTTCGACGGCGACGCCGTTCGAAAGATGGCAAAACGCGCGCGCGAGGAGCTCCTTGTGCGCGCCAGGAAGTTCGTCGGGGCCGATCTCGATCCGTTCCGCGACGTGTGCCGCGAGGCTGAGACGGATCCCGGGATCGCCGTGGGAATCCAGACTGCGTGCGACGACATCGAGTCGGCGCGCGAAGAGAAGGGATGAGAATGAGCGCGGAGATGAGCATCGAAGCGGGCTTGTTGGAACTGGACGACGCCATCGGGGCCGCTCGCCTGTATTTCCGGGGCGAATGCGCGGAAGCCGAAAAGGTTGCGGCCCGCGTGCGAGACCGAGTCCAGATCGGGGGAGAGAACACCGTCGTCGCTTTCGCGGGCGCGACGGGAAGCGGGAAGTCCTCGCTTGTCAACGCCCTTGTCGGCGAGCCTGTAGCGGAGGTCGCGCCCACGAGGCCGACGACCGCCGAGCCGCTCTCGGTTTCGGGACGCGAGACCTCCGAGGTGCTCGATTGGATGGGCGTCGGCCCTCGCCACGTCCTTCCGGGCGCCTTCGGCGACGACAGCGTGATTCTCGTCGATCTGCCCGACCTCGACTCTACGGAGGAGGAGCATCGCAGCGCCGCCGATCGGGTGATCGAGAGGGCCGACGTCGTCGTTTTCGTCCTCGACCCGCAAAAGTATGCCGACGCCTTGCTGCACAGGGAGTACCTCAAGCATTTCGGCGAGCATGGAGCAGTCACCCTCGTGGTCCTCAACCAGGTCGACAGGCTCGCACAACGCGAGAAGAACGTCGTTCTCGTCGACGCGCGGGGGCTGCTGGCCACAGACGGGCTTCGCGACCGATTGATCCCGACGTCGGCGCGAACGGGCGAGGGCGTCGAGCAGCTTCGCCGTTCCATCACGGAGATCGTGTCCAAACGAAACGCAGCCCGCTTGCGATTGGGGGCGGATCTTCGATCCGCGGGCGAGACGTTGGCCGTGGCCTCGCGCAAAGACGGCGGCGCTTCTCCGAGCGCCGTTCACGCCGATTTCATGCCTGCGGCCCGCGCGATGGTCAGCGCCGCGGGAGGAGACGCCGTCGCGGAGGCCGCTGCGCGTTCGTACGATCTGCGGAGCAGGCGAGAGACTCCGTGGAAGTCGCGGAGCGCGCATCGCGCCCCCGATCCGCTCGACGCCGTCGTCGGGCCCAGCGGGATCCCGCGCTACATACCCGAGCCGGCTCGGATACCGGCCGCTCAAATGGCCGTGCGGACCTATGTCGACAACGAGTTGGCCGCGCTTCCGACGTCGTGGAAGTCCTCGGTCGCCCGGGACGTCGACGCCCGCACCGTGAGGCTCATTGAAAGCACGGGAGACGCGGCGAAAGACATCGAAGTGGGCGATTCGGAGCAACCGTCCTGGTGGGGCGTGACTCGCGCCCTCTTCAGAGCGTCGTTGGCTGCGGTCGCCGTCGGGGTCCTCTGGCTCTTTTTCTGGGCCGCTTTGGGAATGTTCGATCCGCCGAAGGCGGTCGGGGTCGGGCTGCCGATCATTCTCATCGGTCTGGGCCTTCTCGCTGCTTTGGCGGTGTGGATCAGCGTGGGCGTCATGCGTTCTCGGGCATCGAATGCGGCGCGAGAACGGGTGTTGTCCCAGCTTGCCAGAGCGCTTGACGAGCGGGCTGGATTCGCGGTGCGCGAGCCTGTGGAGGCTCAGCGAGCCGAGCATTCTCGCTTCGTCGAGGCGATTGGGAACCTTTCACGCGTGCGATGAGCACGGCGGGCGTTTCGGCGCCAACCCGTCTTTGCCGAGGCATGCTTTCCTTTCACAAGAGCGTATAGTTATTCGCGATG
Organism: Peptidiphaga sp.; assembly: GCF_057238965.1. Lineage (NCBI taxonomy): Bacteria > Bacillati > Actinomycetota > Actinomycetes > Actinomycetales > Actinomycetaceae > Peptidiphaga > Peptidiphaga sp. The sequence goes on along the minus strand of NZ_DBHHEV010000047.1, from coordinate 3,008 downwards.
ACGCATCTGCTTGCGTACTTTTGTTCGGATCGGAGTGAATGATGGCTAGTGCGCCCGTGCCGACGTCGCGAACCGCGCGGCAAGCATTGATAGTGAGCATCCTTGCGGACAAGTCCGTAGGCTCTCAGGGGGAGCTTCGCGGCCTTTTGCGCGAAGCCGGCATATCGGTCACGCAGGCGACCCTGTCTCGAGATCTGGACGAGCTCAAAGCGATCAAGGTTCGCAACAGGAGCGGACGCCAAATCTACAGGATCCCGGACGAGGCCGAGTTGTACAAGGCCGCGCAGGGTGCGCGGGCCCAGCTCGAACGTTGGTGCCCCGAGGTGCTTGTGAGCGCCCAGTGCGCGGGCAGTCAACTCGTCTTGCGCACGCCCCCGGGCGCCGCCAACATCCTGGCCGTCGGGATAGACAGGGCGATGATCGACGGGGTGCTCGGATGTTTGGCGGGCGACGACACCATCCTCGTGATCACGTCCAGCCCCGAACGGGCGGAAGAAATCCGCGCTGAGCTTCTTTCCCTCGCCTAGTCTTTCCTTTTTCGCCCAGTCTTTTCCCTTCGCCTGGCTTCTTTCGCTGAGGAGCCGAACGGCGGCAGTATCGCCCCCCTCGGGGGCGGCGTGCGAGGAGCGCGAAAACCGAAGCGGCCTCCTTTTGCGGCGATAGACTCGCAACATGGACGACACCGCATGGCGAGGCGCCCCGGCAGAGGATGCGAAGCCGATGCGACGCGCCTTTCTTTTCCTCGTCAACCCCAAACTGCACTACGACCCTTATCCCGACTGGGCAAAGTGGCTGCCGGTCGTCGACGGCGGCGGGGCAATCGACATGCAGTGGAACACCGGCTCGCGGCGTTCGGGGATGGAGCCGGGCGACCTTGCCCTTCTCGTGAAGGTCGGCGTCGCCCCGAGGGGGCTCGTCGCCTTGGGCAAGGTGACGAGCACGATTTACGAGGGGCCTCACTGGAATCCCGACGCGGCCCGCCCGGTGACCGGGTGGGTCGACATCCGGCTGACAGCGCTTCTCGACCTCGACGATCCGTTGCCCCTGTCGGTGCTCAAGGAAATCGGGCCGGGAATTCGTTGGACTCCGCGCATGTCCGGCGTCGAAGTGCCTATCGACGTCGGCGAGGAAGTCAGGGGCCTCGTCGTGGCCGATATGTGATCTCGCCGCCGCGAATCCGCGGCCTTCCGATCGCCGCCCATTCCGCTCACGGCGCCCTCGCGGGCTCTGTGAGCGGCCTGTGGCATACTTGAAAATCAGGAAATCTTCCAGCTGTCAAATACGAGATCGAAAGGCACGGAACCTTGACGGACATCCTCGACGAGCTTCAGTGGCGCGGGCTCATCGCCCAACACACCGACATCGACGCGTTGCGCGCGGCGCTTGCCGAAGGCCCCGTCACCTTCTATTGCGGCTTTGATCCGACGGCGGCCTCCCTCCATCACGGGCATCTCGTCGCGGTCAAGGTGATGAGGCACCTCCAAATGGCCGGCCACAACCCGCTGGCCCTTGTCGGCGGGGCCACAGGGCTCATCGGCGATCCCTCGGGGCGCAAGGAGGAACGCAATCTCAACGAGGCCGACGTCGTCGCCGGCTGGGCCGCGGCTCTGCGCGGTCAGCTCGAATCGCTGCTCGACTTCGAAGGGGAACACCCCGCCCGTATCGTCAACAACCTCGACTGGACCGGCCCGATGTCCACCATCGATTTCCTCCGGGACATAGGGGAGAACTTCGGGCTGGGGAAGATGCTGTCAAAGGACACGGTAGCTCGCCGGCTCGAATCCGACGAAGGAATCTCCTTCACGGAATTCAGCTACCAGATCCTTCAGGCCAACGACTACCTCCAGCTGTACCGCCGCTATGGGTGCACGTTGGAAGTCGGCGGGAACGACCAGTGGGGCAACCTCGTCGGCGGCATGGACCTCATCAGGAAGGTTGAGGGCGAATCCGTCCACGTCATGACGAATCCGCTCATCACGAAGTCGGACGGAACGAAGTTCGGCAAGACCGCCGGAGGGGCGATCTGGCTCAATCCCGAGATGTTCAGCCCCTACAAGTTCTACCAATTCTGGCTCAACACCGCCGACGACGACGTCATTCACATGCTCAAGGTCTTCACGTTCAGAACCCGCGAAGAGATCGCCGAGCTTGAAACGGCTCTGGCGGAGCGCCCGCACGCCCGCGAGGCGCAGAAGGCCCTGGCGGAAGATGTGACGACATGGGTTCACGGCGCAGATGCGACCGAGCGCGTCAAGGCCGCCTCTCAAGCCCTTTTCGGCGGGGGCGGCCTCGAATCCCTCGACGCCCGCACGCTCGCCGACGCCGTTGCAGAGCTTCCTCGCGCGGAAGGGGCAGTGGGGACGCCCCTTATTGAGCTATTTGTCGCAGCGGGCCTTGAAAAGGGCCTGGGGGCCGCTAGGCGCACCGTCGCGTCGGGCGGTTTGTACCTGAACAATTCAAAGATCGACGATGGCGCAAGAGTTCTTGGTTTGTCGGATCTTCTTGCTGGGGGTGTGGTTCTTTTGCGTAAGGGGAAGAGGAATTTGGCTGTGGTTGGGGTTGTGTAGATCTGGTGGTGCGTGGGTTGGGGGTGTGACGGCGGCGCTGGGCTGTGACGATGGCGGAAACGTTTTTGGTTTGTCGGATATTTTTCCTGGGGTGTGTGGTGGGGGTCACGTGGGTGGGGGTTGTGGGGGTGGGGGGTGGGGGTGTAGTGTTGTTGTCTGCTGCCGGGCCTGGTTGTGTGGGTGCGGTGGTTGTGTTTCTCCCTTGTGCGTGTGCCTGTGTGGGTGTGTGTGCGGGGTGTGGGCGTGGTGGTTGATTGCTTGATAGTGCGTGTGGATGACGATTGTGTCGTCGTGTCTCCTGTGTGGGGGCGGGGCGGCGTGCCCGGCCTGTGGGGTCGGGGTTTGTGGGCCTGTTTTGGGCTGTCTGCAATTTTGTTTTGTTTTTTGTGGAGAGTTTGATCCTGGCTCAGGACGAACGCTGGCGGCGTGCTTAACACATGC
>NZ_DBHHEV010000046.1:2505-19618 GCF_057238965.1 Peptidiphaga sp. | reverse complement strand
TTCCGAGCACTTCTTCGAGAAGAGCAGCTGAAGAGGAAACGGAACAGTTAAAGAAAACAGTTAGAGAAGTTATCGAGGGCGACGACGCCAGATAACGACGGCAGCCAAGGAACGCGGCAAACCACATTCTCCACTCGGGCCCAGCAAAGCCGGACGTTCAAAGCCACAGTGTCCGCATCCTCTGGCCTACCCAGGACTCGGCTTCGCCCCAGGTTCTCGTCCACGGTGTCGGGACAACACCACGACGCGGGCGCAGTATGGCAGCGAGCTCTGTCCTATGTCCGCGCCCCGGCCAGAGGTTCTACGCCGCCCCTCCCTGTGCAGCGCAGCGCTACGCCTTCGCCAACCCGCAGACGCTTTACTCCTGCCCCCGGCCTGAAAACCACCGCGGCTTTCAGGCCGTCGCCACCCGCAAACGCTCTACGCCTTCGCCGGCCTGTGGCCGTTTTACGCCGTCGCCAATCTGCAGCGCAGCTTTACGCCGTCGTCGATCTGTATACGGCTATCTGGTTCGTCACCCGCATGCGAAGGCTGACGGGCGCCGATTCGGCGCAGCACGACCTCTTGACGATTTCGCGGACGTGGATTTCCGCCTCGGTCAGCTCCGAGCAGTGGGGGCACGTCTCGCAGTGGCGCCGCAGACGCGCGGCCGCTTCGAGAGGCATTTGAGCGTCGAGCAACTCAAAAAGGTGATCGGCCACCTCTTCGCACGATCCTTCGAGTAAGCTCCCCGGCGCGCCGCACGGGCCGCCGACACCCGCGCCTCGCACGCCTCCGTCGCCGCCCAGCCTGCGGCCGTCGCCGCCTGACCCACGGTCAAGGCCCTCACGCCGATCGCCGACGCCCCCGTCGTCGGGGCTATCGGCCCTGTCGCGAAAGCCGTCCGGCCCGTCGCCGACGCCAGCCCGATCCTCGACGCCGCCGTCCCCAGCGCCCTGCAAGCCCCGAGCCGACTTCGCCCTCAAGATCTCCTCGACGGCCTTCGCTATCTCCTCGTCGCTTCTCATTTCTTCTCCTTCTTGCCATACCCCAGATCCCGCGCATAGTCGGTCAACAGATCGCGCAGCTGCCTCCTGCCTCGGTGAAGCCGCGACATGACCGTCCCTATCGGGGTGTCCATGACCTCTGAGATCTCCTGATAGGAAAAACCTTCGACGTCGGCCAGATAAACCGCGAGGCGGCGATCCTCCGGAAGCTGAGCCAGGGCGTCCCGTATCTCGGAATCCGGCAGATTCTCGATTGCCTCAGCCTCCGCGGACTGGAGTCCGCTCGACGCGTGGGTCGAAGCGTCGTACTCCTGCCAGTCCTCGACTTCCGCCACATCCGCCTGCTTCGGCTGGCGCTGGGCCTTCCGATAGTTCGAGATGAACGTGTTGTTGAGGATGCGGTAGAGCCACGCCTTGAGGTTCGTGCCGGGCCTGTACTGATGAAACGCGGCGAAGGCCTTCGCGTACGTCTCCTGGACCAGGTCCTCGGCGTCCTGCGGATTGCGGGTGAGCCTCATGGCTGCGCCGTAAAGCTGGTCAAGGAACGGAAGCGCCTCGCGTTCGAAGCGACGCGACCTTTCGGCCTGCGTTTCGCCTGCGACGTCGAACTCCGCCGCCCGGTCGGCGTCGGAGCCCTCGGCTTCTGGAGTGGTCGTCTCGGTAGTCATCGTCTCCTAGGGTAGCGGGATTGGCCCCGCTATCGAAGGCAACGCTTCGCGGCGGTTTTCATTCCCGGTCGCTGCGCCCGGTTCGCCCACGGCGCATCTGCTTGCCTGCCGCCCGCCTGCCGGCCTCGGCGGCTTTTCCGTTCGTTTGCCGTCCTTTCGCTGCGGCCGCCACGATTCGCCTCGCACGGCAACATCCCCGGGAATCGCGCTTGTCCGCGGCCGCCAACCCGCATCATGTCCAACGGCCATCCGGCGCCCCGTCTAACGTCCTGCCCTCGTCTCGCCCGGCGTCCGACCCGCAATCCGCGCTTTCGAACCGGCGTGATTACTGCGAACGAGGGCCTTTATGCTGTAGGAATAGACACATGAGTATTCTACGTGCAGTTGCCCGGCCCCTTCTCGCAGCGCCTTTCATCGCGGCAGGCGCCGATGCGCTCGCCCGCCCCAAGGCTCACCGCGAGCGCGCGCAGCGGCTCGCCCCCGTCGCTTCGAAGTTCGGCGTGGAACTGGATGAGACGACGTCGGATTCGGCGACCCGCAGCCTCGGCGCGGTCTTCGCCGTCGCGGGAGTCGCTCTGGCCGCCGGCAAGTTCCCGCGCGCGGCGGGCGCCGTCCTCGCGGCCGCGCAAGTCCCGGTGGCGCTGGCGAACAATCCAGTATGGGCGGGCAAGGGCAAAGACCGCCAGAAGCGCCTCGCCGAGCTGACGGGGCTTCTCGGGGCCGCCGGGCTCGTCGGCGGCGCCCTTCTCGCCGCGGCCGACAGGGACGGCAAGCCTTCCTTCTCCTGGCGCCGCGAGGCCAATCGCCGCCACAAGGAGGCGCTCAAGGCCGCGCGGGCGAATCGGGCGCAATGAGCTTGACGGCAATGGGCTCCGTCTCATTGAGCGACGAAGGCAGCGACGGCGCCGTCCCCTTCGAGGCAGGGAAAGCCGCGCGCCATGACGCGTGAACGTTTCGCGTCGGCGCAGCCACGGGCGCCGCACCCGCTCCCGGCGCAGCAAGCATCCGCGGCGGCACAGCAGTCAGAGCCGCGGCAACCGTCCACGCAGTACTCGTCGTCGCCCGAGCCGCTGGTCGTGTGGACCGCGCCGCAGCCTTCCGGGCCCGTCCGCGCACACGTGAGCCTTCCCGGTTCGAAGTCGCTGACGAACAGGTACCTGCTTGCGGCGGCGCTCGGCGAGGAGCCCGCAGTCATACGTCGCCCCCTCATTTCCCGCGACACCGCATTGATGGCGCAGGCTCTGGCTGCGATGGGGGCGGGAGTCGAAGGCGACGGCGCCGCGATCGTCGTCACGCCCGGCCCGCTGCGGGGCGCGCACATAAACGTCGGCTTGGCCGGAACCGTCATGCGCTTCGTCCCCCCAATCGCCCTCTTTGCGCGGGGGGACGTGGTTTTCGACGGCGACGAGGCCGCGCGGACACGCCCGATCGCCCCGCTCGTGCGGGCGCTGGAGCAGCTGGGCGGCCAGATCGCGCATTCAACGTCCGCCTCAGGCCAGGCCGCCCTGCCGATGACCGTCAAGGGAAAGGGAGTGGTCGCCGGAGGAACGGTCGAGATCGACGCGTCGGGGTCTTCGCAATTCGTCTCGGCGCTATTGCTTGCGGCGCCGCGAATGGAAAGGGGTCTGGACATACGCCACACGGGCCGGCAAATACCCTCGGCGCCGCACATCGCCATGACCGTCGACGTACTGCGCGAGGCCGGCATCGCAGTGCGCGCCATCGACGGTTCCGGCCGGTCCGGCGGACTTTCGCGTTCCGTCGAACCGCCTCCGGGCAACGGATCGGCCGCCCGCGGCGGACTCGGCGCCGAACCCGCCGATCTCCCCGGTTCGCCCACGCGATGGACGGTCGAGCCCGGAATCCCGAGGATCGGTGACGTCACGGTCGAACCGGATCTGTCGAATGCCGGGCCGTTCCTCGCCGCCGCGATGGCGACGGGCGGCGAGACAATCCTCGACTGGCCCGATTCGAGGCAGCCTGGGTCGGCCTATCGCGAGCTTTTTGAAGCCATGGGAGCGCGCACCCGCGCAGCCGACGGCAGGCTCGCCTTGCGCGGACCGGCCACGATCGGCCCCATTGACGCGGACATGCACGACGTCGGCGAGCTTGTGCCCGCGGTCGCCGCGGTCGCAGCCTTCGCCGACGGCCCGTCTGCTCTGCGCAACATCGGCCAGCTCAGGGGCCACGAAACCGACCGTCTGGCGGCCCTCGTCGCAGAATTGACGAAGGTCGGCGCGAAGGCGCAAATCGAAGGCGACGACCTTCTCATCGAGCCGGGCCCGCCGAGGCCCGCGACGATCGAGACCTACGCCGACCATCGCATGGCCACCTTCGGGGCGATCCTCGGGCTGCGCATTCCCGGCCTGAGAGTTGCGAACATCGAGACGACCGCCAAAACATTCCCCCAATTCGTCGACATGTGGGAAGACCTCGCGGCGGGCGCCGAGGACGTCGCACCCGCCCCGCTCGGCGACATCTTCGGACACGCCGGGCTCAAGGCATGAGGCGGGACATCGGCACCGACGACCCGCGCGTGAGGGTCCGCCCCGGCAAGGGGTCGCGGCCCCGCACCAAGATCCGCCCCGACTATTCGTCGGCCAGCACAGCGGAGGTTGTGGGCGTCGATCGCGGCCGCTATCGCCTCGCGCTCGCCGAGGGCCTCGCCGTCACCGCGGTCAAGGCGCGCGAGCTGGGCCGCGGCTCCGTCGTCGTCGGCGATCGAGTGCGGGTGACGGGCGACGTTTCGGGGAAAAAGGACACCCTGGCCCGCATCGTCTCGGTCGAGGACCGCACCTCCCGGCTTCTGCGCAGCACCGAGGAGGGAAACGGCCGCGAGCGATGCATCGTCGCCAACGCCCAGCAGCTCGCGATCGTCACGGCCCTGGCCGACCCGCCGCCGAAAACCGGAATGATCGACCGCTGCCTCGTCGCCGCCTACGACGCCGGGATGGAGCCGCTGCTGGTGCTGACCAAGGCCGACCTCGCCTCCCCGGACCGGCTCCTCGATTCTTACGGGGCGCTGGGTCTGCGCGCCGTCGTCGTCGACCTGGGGTCCCGCAAAGTCTTGGAGGCTCGCAGGCTCGAGGAGGACGACGCCGAGGTCAGCGGGCTGGAGGAAGGAGACGCCGAGGCCAGCGGGCTGGAGGGCGACGCCGAGGCCAGCGGGCTGGAGGCCCTTCGAAAGGCGCTCGCAGGCGTCGAAACGGTGCTGGTCGGCCATTCGGGAGTCGGAAAATCGACCCTCATCAACGCTTTGGTGCCGGACGCCGATCGGGCGACGGGAGAGGTGAACGCGGTCACCGGAAAAGGGCGGCACACGTCGACGTCGGCGGTCTCGCTCGCCCTGCCCGGCGGAGGGAGGATCATCGACACGCCGGGGGTGCGCAGCTTCGGTTTGGCCCATGTCTCGCCGCAGGATGTTCTCAGGGGATTCACCGACCTCGCCGCGATCGCCGAGAACTGCCCACGCGGTTGCGAGCACGGATGGGATTCCCCGGAATGCGCGCTGTCCGAGCAGACGGATCTGAGGCTCATTGCACGAACGGCCTCTTTCCGCCGGCTCTTGGCCGCCTGCACCGAGGATTGGAGCTGAGAATGTCCCTCACCCGCGTCAACGACGACCTCGCCTTCGCGAGCTCGATCATCGACCGCGTAGACTCCGTGACGCTTCGCCGCTTTCAGGCCGAAGACTTTTCCGCCCGGACGGAGGAGGGCCTTTCCCCCGCGATCGACGTCGACAGGGAGGCGGAGCGAATCATCCGGGCCATGCTCGGCCGCTCGCGCTCGCGAGACGCCATCTACGGCGAGGAGCACGGCGGAATTCTCCTGCGTTCGGCCAGGCGTTGGATCATCGACCCCATCGACGGAACGAAGAACTTCGCCCGCGGGGTCCCCGTGTGGGGAACGCTTTTGGCGCTGGAAGAAGAAGGCGAGATCGTCGTGGGCATCGTTTCGGCGCCCTCGCTCGGCAGAAGGTGGTGGGCGGCCAAGGGCGTCGGCGCGTTCACGGGCAAGAGCTGGGTGGGCGCACGTCGGCTCCGCGTCTCGGAAGTCTCCGATTTGGCGGAGGCCTCGATGTCTTACTCCTCGCTCAAAGGCTGGGCGGACCGCGGCCAGCTTCGCGCGTTTCTCCGCCTCGCCCAGCGCGTGTGGCGCTCGCGAGCCTACGGGGACTTCTGGAGCTTCATGCTTGTCGCCGAGGGCGCCGTCGACCTGGCGTGCGAGCCGGAGCTGGAGCTGTTCGACATGGCGGCCCTCGTTCCCATCGTGACCGAGGCCGGCGGCTCCTTCACGTCGCTGCACGGCGAACCCGGCCCGTGGGGAGGCTGCGCCCTCGCCACCAACGGCGCGCTCCACCCCGAAGTTCTTGAGATACTGGGGTCCATTCGCGACGAGGACGCCGTGGGCGAAGGCGCGCCGAGCCTCAACGCGCCAGCCGGACAGAGCCAAAGCGGGCATAATTGACGCATGACCGACGAGCGCGAAATACTCACCTGGGATGAATTCGGGGCAGCCTGCCGCGACCTGGCCGGCTCCGTGTGGGATTCGGGTTTTCGCCCCGACATCATCGTGTGCGTCGCCAGGGGCGGCCTCCTTCCTGCGGGCTCCATCGGATACGCCCTGGACATCAAGAGCCTGCTCGTGCTCAACGTCGAGTTCTACACGGGAATAGGAACGACGCTCCTCGATCCCCGACTGGTCGATCCCGTTCCCGACAACCACGGAATGACCGGGAAAAAGGTGCTCATCGTCGACGACGTCGCCGATTCGGGGCGAACCCTCAAATTCGTCCACGAGATCTGCGAGCAGTATGCCTCCGAGATCAGGACGGCCGTCCTCTATGAGAAGCCCCGAACCGTCCTCAAATGCGAATACGTCTGGAAGCGGACGGACCGCTGGATAGCCTTCCCTTGGAGCGCGCTCCCGCCGGTCAACGCCCAGGGCAACTCCGAGGCTTGAAAGTCCGTTCAGCCCCTTGAAACGCCCTCCTGCCGCCCCTTGACGCGCCGAAGCGGGCCATCCACGCTCCGGCGGTCCGGGCAGCTCGAAGAGCCCGCCCGAAAAGCGTCGGAGGTCCCCGATAGGTTGACTCCATGCTCGTTCTGCACACGTCTGATTGGCATTTAGGCCGCAGCTTCCACCGGGCGGACCTCTCGCCCGCCTTCGAGATGTGGAGCCGCCACGTCGTCGACCTGGTCAAAGAACGTCGGATCGACGCCGTCCTCATTTCGGGCGACGTTTACGATCGCGCCGTGCCGCCGACGTCTGCAGTCGAGCTCTTCGACCGCACGCTGGCCGAGCTCGCCGAGCTGACGACGGTCGTCCTCACGTCCGGAAACCACGATTCGCCTCAGCGTTTGGGGTTCGGATCCTCGCTCATGCGCCCGAACGTCCACATCCGCACAGACGCCCGCCGATGCGGGAGACCCGTCGAAATCGCCGGAAGGGACGGCAACCGGGTTTTCGTCTACCCCATTCCCTATCTCGACCCCGATGTCGAACGACGGCGACTGGCGCCTTCCGGTCCGACGTCGGGCGACGGCGGCGCCGAGCCTCTCGGGCGGTCTCACGAAGCCGTCCTCGCCGCGGCTCTCAAGCTCGTCTCAGCCGACATCCGCTCGCGCCCGCAGGACGCCGGGGCGTTCATCGTCATGGCCCACGCGTTCATCTCGGGCGGAAAACCGGCCGACTCCGAGCGGGACATTTCCGTCGGCGGAGTCGACAGCGCCCCGTCGGGGCTTTTCAGGCTCGGCGAGGACGGTCCGGGCCCGCTTTCCTACGTGGCGCTCGGCCATCTGCACTCGCCGCAGCGGGTGGGAAGGCCTGGCGACCCTCCTATGCGCTACTCCGGATCGCCCGTGGCGTTCTCTTTTTCCGAAACCGCGCCGAAAAGCTCGGTCCTTCTCCACATCGACGGCAATCGGGTCGAAACCGAGACCGTTCCCGCCCCTGTGTGGCGCGAGGTCCGCACATTGGCCGGCCGCTTCGAGGATCTTTTGGCCCAAGCCCCGCGCGAGCCGACCGACGCCTTCTTCCGAATCGTCGTCACGGATCCGAGCAGGCCGGCGAATATGGCCGCCCGGATCTACGGAGCCTTTGACAACGTCCTCGAGCTCCGCCACACGCCCGAGGGCGGCCTTCGCTCGCAGGAGCGGGCCGATTCCATCGCCGCGATGGCACCCCTCGACATCCTTTCTTCCTTTATGGCCGCCTCGGGCAACCGAGACCTGACCGACGAGGAACGCGCTATCCTCGCGCAGACGTGGGAAGCCGCCCGTCTGGAAGGGAAACGGCGATGAAATGCGAACCATGAACGGCGTGAAAGGCAAGCTCCCATGAAAGGAGAGCGTCAATGAGGCTTAGGCGACTGGCCGTCTCGGGCATCGGCCCCTTTGCGGGCGCATTTTCCATCGACTTCGACGCCCTCACAGCGGGAGGGCTGTTCTTGCTGGAGGGGCCCACGGGCTCGGGAAAGTCGACGATCATCGACGCCGTCGTCTGGGCGCTCTACGGCGGCGTCGCCGGAGGGAAGGATTCGACGGACGCCAGGATGCGCTCGACGCACGCCAGCCCTTCTCGCGAGTCTTTTGTCGATCTCGTCTTTTCCGTCGAGGCGGGAACCTTCCGCGTCCGCCGCACGCCCCAGTGGACCAAGGCCGGAAACAAAAATCCGACGAACGCGTCGGCCAAGCTGTGGCGGCTCTCCGAAAGCGCGGTGGAGGCTCAGCAGTTCGACGCGGGCGAGATGCTGGAGGACAAGCCCGCGGGAACCGGCGCTGAAATTGCGCGCCTCGTGGGACTCAGCCGCGAACAGTTCCTTCAAACGATCGTGCTCCCCCAAGGGAAGTTCGCCGACTTCCTCACATTGGATTCGACCAAGCGCACCGCTTTGCTGGAGCAGGTCTTCGACACGTCCGCCTATAGGCGGGTCGCCGAACTGCTCAAGGAAAGGGCCTCGGCGGCGCAGTCAAAAGTCGATTCGGCCCGCGGGGAATGGGCGTCGTCCGTCGAAAGCTTGGCAACGGCTCTCAGTCTCGAAGGCGAGGCAAAGGCCGAGCTGACGGAAGCCGTGAACGCCGCCGGGGATCCGGCAGACGCGGTCCGGACGGCGGCGCTCGCCGCAGCCGCCGTGCTCCGAGCCAAAGAAGAAAGCGAGTCAGCGGAAGAAGAGTCCGCGCTCGCGTCGAAGCGAGCCCGCGAGCGAGCCGTTGCGGCGCAGGAGGCGGCCGAGCTCGCCTCCCGCCTTCAGAAACGCTCGCGGCTTCTGGCCTGCCGTGACCGCTTGCGCGCGGAAGAATCCGAGATCGACGGGCTCGACGAATCTCTCTCAGCCCACGCCCTCGCCGCCGGCGTCGCCCCTTTCCTGGCGGCCCTCGACAGGGCGAAGGCCGAGCTCGGCCAGGCCGAACGGCGCTTTGCGCTCCTCGACGCCTCGGATCGTTCGCCGCGCGACGTCGACGCGGCGACCCTGGAGTCGCAGACCGAGCTCCTTGAGGCCATGACCTCCCTCACCGGCCGTCTCACAGAGCTGGCCGCCGTGGAAAAGGACCTCGCATCCTCGCGACGGGAACGGACCGCTGCGCACGAGGCCCTCCGGCGCGCACAGGAGAAAGTCGGGGCCGCACGGGCGCAGTCCGCCGCGCTGCCGCAGACGATCCTTCAGGTCGAGGAAAGGCTGGCCGCCGAAGAGGCGGAGGCTTCGCGCATCGAGAGCCTGGAATTGGAAGCCGAGTCGCTCACAAAGGCTGCGGCGCACTTCGCCGATCTGGACCGTGCGCGCTCCGCGTCGGAGAAGGCGAATGCGGCCGTCGCGCAGACCGCCGCAGCGTTCGAGGAGGCCCGTCTGCTGCGCGACGAACAGACGCTCGCGTGGACGGCTTCGATGTCGGCGATCATCGCGGGCGGGCTTTCCAAGGGCGAGGCCTGCCCGGTCTGCGGTTCGACCGAGCATCCCGCTCCCGCGCCGCCTTCGAGCGTCAAAGCGACTCGGGAAGACGTCGAGGACGCGGAAGAGGCGGCAGCAGCAGCCCGGGGGATGCTCGCCGAGGCGGAAAAACGCGCCGTGCGGGCCCAGGCCGAGATCGCGGCCGCCGAAGCGGATCTGAAGGGCCTCACGCGAGAGTCCGTCGCCTCGGCGCTCAAACGGACCGGCTCCGAGCTCGCGTCGGCCCGTCGCGCGCAACGCAAAGCCGGGGCAAGCAGGGGCGAGCTGAAAGGCCTGCGAGAGCGCTTCGAGGCCGCAGGAGCGTCCCTTTCCGCCGCCCAAAGCGAACAGGCGGCCGCCGAAGCCAAAATCGCCGGCCTCGATGCTGCCGTCGAACGGGCGCAGGCCAGAATCGGCCCCGAACTGGCGGGCTACGAAACGATATCCGAGAGGCTGAAAGCACATGTCGAGCGGGGGAACTCCCAGCGTCGCCTGGTCGAGGCCGTGCGGGAACTGCTCGGCGCACGAGGGCAGCTCGACGCGCGGGAGGCGGAATTGTCCGCAGCCTTGTCGGAGGCGGGATTCGCGGATGCCACAGCTGCGCGCAAGGCGTTCATGCCGCGTGAGGCCGTCGACGCCGCGAAAGCCCGAGTGGCCGAGCATCGGCAGGCCTCCCACGACGTCGCCCGTGACCTTGCCGCGCCTGAAATCGCCGAGCTGACGGGAGAAGAGGCGCCCGACGTCGAAGGAACCGCCCGCCTCGCCGAGGAGTCCGCCGAAATCTCCAGAGCCGCCCAAAGGAGGGCCGCGGTGGCGAACGCGCGCAGTCTCGGGGCGCAGGCCCAGCTCGACGTCGTCTCCGAAAGGGAAAAGGCGTGGGCCAGGCTGCAGAGCTCGGCGGGTCCCGTCGTGCGCTTGGCCAATCTCGCCAACGCCGGAAGCGATTCGATCACGAAGATTCCGCTCGCGACTTTCGTCGTGCGCCACAGGTTCGAGCAGATCCTCGACCGCGCCAACGAGCGGCTCGCCGACATTTCCCTCGGCAGGTACCAACTCGCCCGCAGCGACGAAAAGGAACGCGGCTCGCGCGAGATCAAAACCGGTCTCTCCGTGACGGTCATCGACCGCGACGGGGAGACCGACGGCGCCGCCAGACGGTCTCCCCGCAGCCTTTCAGGAGGCGAGACTTTCTACGTCTCGCTTGCCCTCGCGCTCGCCCTCGCCGACGTCGTCCGCGCTGAAAATGGCGGAATAGCAATCGAAACCCTGCTCATCGACGAGGGATTCGGCTCCCTTGACGAGGACACCCTCGGGCTCGTGATGTCGACGCTCACGGGCCTTGCAAGGGACGGACGGGCAGTCGGCCTGGTCAGCCACGTCGCCGAGATGAAAAAGATGATCGCCGAACGCGTGACGGTCAGGCCCGTGGGCAACGGCTCGTCAGGCGTGGAGGTCCGCTGCTGAAGTGTCCATTGTCACTGCAGGCGCGGGGCGCGCTGGTCCACGGGCCTGCGCGCGGCGGGCAATCGGCGGCTCACGCGGGAGAGCCCCGCTTCTTTCGCCTCGCGGGATGCGCAAACTCGCGCTCTCCCGGGGAAACCGCGCTTCGTCCGCCCCGGCGCCCCGGGTCCGTCGTCCGGCGGCGGCGCCTTCACGCCCTGTCCTCACGGACGCTTCCCGGAGAGTTTGGCTTTTCGCTCAATCCGGCCCCTTTCCCAATTCGCCCGCGAGTACTAATGTAGAAACGTCCATAACAACTACCTGGGAAGAACAAGTTGTGAGATCTTTTAAAAAAGAGCCGCGCGCCGCCCTGTCGCTCGCGGCCGCCTTCTTGCTTCCGTTCACGAGCGCAGGATGTTTTTCAAGCGAGGGCTCCTCCCGTCCCGCTTCCGCGACATCGTCTTCCCGGGTACAGACCGGACAAGCCGAGGGGTCTTCGAACCGGTCGGGCTCGACGCCGTCGGCGGGGGCTTCCGCCTCGCCCAACCCGGAGGCCGCAAGCGCCCAGACCCCCGCAAACTCCACCGTCGTCTCCCCTCCCGTGGACGCAAACGATCCGTGGCGCCCCCTCGCCCACTACACGCCCAAGGGCAACTGGATGAACGATCCCAACGGGCTCGTCTACCACAAGGGCGAGTACCACCTTTTCTACCAGTACAACCCGAAGGGGGCGGACTGGGGGAACATGTCGTGGGGGCACGCCGTATCCAGCGACCTCGTGCATTGGAAAGAACAGGGAGTCGCCATACCCGGAACCGACCAGTACGGCGTCTTCTCCGGATCCGCCGTCGTCGACGCCCGCAACACGTCGGGATTCGGGACCTCGGACAATCCCCCCATGGTCGCGATTTGGACGCGCAACGACAACGCGAGCGGCATCCAGTCGCAATCGCTGGCCTATTCCACGGACAACGGCCGAACATGGAACCTTCACAACGGCGGAGCCCCCGTCTTGGACGTCAAATCGAAGAGCTTCCGAGACCCCAAGGTTTTCTGGGACGAGAAGGCGAAACGCTGGACGATGGTCTTGGTCAAGGCCGACGAGCACAAGGTCTCTTTCTACTCGTCGCCCAACCTGAAGGACTGGAAGTTTGAGTCCGATTTCGGGCCGGTCGGAGACGTCTCTTCCGTTTGGGAGTGCCCCGATATCTTCCCCATGAAGGTCGAGGGCGAAAACGACAAGACCCGATGGGTCCTCACGGTCAACACGTCCCCTTCCGCCCAGTATTTCGTAGGCGACTGGGACGGCAAGACGTTCAAGGCCGCCTCCTCCGGCGTCTACACCGGCAAGGAGGGCAAGACTCTTGCGGATTTCGAAGACGACGGGTACGGCTCGTGGACGGCGTCGGGCTCGGCCTTCGGAAACGGGCCTTCGCATGCGACAGGCGGCGACATTTCCGGGTACGTCGGCTCGGGATACGTCAACAGCTACGGATCGGGCGATTCCGACACGGGAACTCTGACGTCCCCCGAGTTCACGATCAACGCCAATCGCCTCAATATGCTCATCGGCGGCGGAAGCCACCCCTACAGTTCGGTGGAAGGATCCCAGCACACGTCGGTCAACGTCGTCGTCGAGGGCAAGGTGGTCGCCACCGCGACGGGCAACGACAGCGCAAAGATGTTCTGGCAGAGCCTCGATCTGAAGAAGTGGCGGGGAAAGAAAGCCCGCGTCGTCATAGAGGACAAGAACACCTCGAGTCACTGGGGCCACCTCACGGTCGACCAGATCGTGCTCTCCGACACGCCCGCATTCAACGAGTCCGTGCCGAAAGTCGACTACGGACACGATTACTATGCTTCTGTCACGTGGGAAGGTGCCCCCGACGGCAAACGCTACGCCATCGGCTGGATGTCGAATTGGACGTATGCGAAGGAAGTTCCCACGAAAACATGGCGCTCGGCCATGAGCACCGTGCGCGAGCTCAAGCTCCGCAAGGCAAACGGCAAGGAACGCCTCGTGTTTGCCCCCGTTTCGTCCCTCAATTCGCTGCGGGCCGGAAGTGAATTCAAGAAGTCCGACGTGACGATCGAGCAGGGCACGACGCCGCTCGACGCGGCAGCCTCAGGGAAATCCCTTGACATCTCTCTGACCCTGGATCCCCTCAAGGCGAAGGAGAGCGGAATTTCCGTCTTGGGAGACGCCACGCAAGACGCCCGCGGCAAAACGCCGGGAACGAGAATCGGCTATGACGCGGCGAAGGAGCAGATTTTCGTCGATCGATCGAACTCCGGCGAAGTCGGATTCTCTCCCGCCTTCCCGGGGCGGAGCGTCGCGGATTTCAAACCCGGAAAAGACGGCCTCGTCCATTTGCGGGTGATCGTCGACTCCTCGTCCGTCGAGGTATTCGCCGACGATGGCAAGCTTGTCCTCACCGAAACGGTCTACCCCGCTGCTGGCGCGGACAAGGTGTCGCTTTTCGCCGCGGGAGGCGAGGCCAAAGCCCGCAGTCTCAGCGTCTGGCATTTGGGTTCTTACCGCTAGGGGCAGGATCTCAACTTGGGCGCGGCCGACTCGGCGCCTCGTCCGCAGACGGTTCGCGCGTCCGGGCCCAATCGGCCCAGCGCCGCGCCCATTGGGCACAGGTCTGCCAAACGACTTTTCCGGGGCAGCGCATCTTCGGCGGCTCAGTTGCCGGGCTTAGACCCAGCCGATCCGATTCAGCCGAAGTACTCGATAAGCCGGCCTCGTTCCTCGACGTCAAACCACATGAGGTCTTCGTCGTCCGTCACGCGCTCAAGCGCGGCTGCGTCGCCGCCGATGGCGAGGACGACGTCGTTGGCGGCCTCTGCATCGTCGACGTGAAAAGAAACGACGTCCTCCCATCCGACCGGTTCAACAAGCTGCAAGGCGGTCGGGAGGATATCGTCCCCCTCGATGTGAGCCGTCTTTTTCTCTTCGATTTCGGCGGCTATCACCACTCGAAGGGGATAGACGGTTTCCCCGCTGGCCGCCAACGCCGCCAACACGCGCAACGACTCGTCGGTCGCGGCATTCATGGCGACGGCTTCAAGCACTTCCTCGACGTCGCCCGGAAGAAGGTCCCGCAACTCGTCGGTGACGGCGTGCACGGTTCGGGGAAGGAGAGCGTCTCGCCCGATGTCCACGCCCGTCGCAGGAATATAGATTCTCACGGCGCCATACTAACGACACATGGCGAATAATATCTCGAAGCGCCCTCGTACGGCGTTTCTTTTTCAACGATTGTTTCTGAGACTCGATGGATGTCTATCTGCCATCTCGGAACGTGCTCGCCCTGAAGCGCCCGAGTGCGGCCACTCGCATCAGAAGCATTCCCCTGCCTCTGTTTTCGAAGCGGAAAGAGCCGCTTCATTCGCCGCAAACGACTTTCTTCCGCAACCTCGCCGGCCTCCATCAAACGTCTGACGCCAACGGGGTTGGCTTGGCCGACGCACAAAGGAACGTCTGCGCACTCCACCAGAACGCAACTCGTCACGGCATTTCCATCGTCGTCTCCCCTGCCGCCGTCCACGTATCGAATCGCTCGGCTTCCACATATCGAATCGTTCGGCTTCCACGTATCGGATCGTTCGGCGCAGCACGATCGACGACGACCGCCCCCGTCAAATGCGGGCCCGCCTCCACGCCGGTGCGCAACGCATCAGAGTTTGACGCGCAGTGCAGGCGCCGCGGAGGCCGGAATCAGAGACATCAGGGGAACAAGGAACCTCATTCTGCCCTTTTCGCTGCGCCTCTTAGCTCCGATCGATGCGACCCTTCGCCAGAAGCCCTCCCTCCTCGACCGATTTTCCGACACCCTATTTTGTGGAAGGCCCCACATACGACGCGGCCAACGCTTCATCAATCTTCATAACGTCAAGATCAGCCTTAGAAATCGCAGTCCCGGAGGTGATTGTCAAACGAGCCCGGCAAACCGGGACTTTCTCCGGGCCAGACAACCCGAATGCGCCGCCCATCCCCGAAAACGCAACAAGGAAGAAATCCGACCCCCAATCGCGGATCGCGCCATCGTGTCGTCATTTTCGATTTCCTTTCTCATGTGAATGCGTCTATCATCGCAAAAACGGCGATTGCCCTGAAATAGTTATCCACACCATTGTGGATAACTCCCATTCGGAGCAAAACTATGTCACAATGTATCTATGGCTAAGTTTCTAACTATTGCAGATGTTGCTGAATATCTAAACGTTTCCGTCGGCCAAGTCCGCACGTTGATCAAGACGGGCGAACTTCCCGCAATCCAAGTGGGCGGCCGCGGCCAATGGCGCATCGAAGACGACAGGCTAAACGAATACATCTCGCGTGGATACGCAAACACGCGTGAAAAGATCGAGTCGTCGCGTCACTGATCCCCCACCAACCAACAACTAATCTCGTAGGTCAACCCTTAGTACCGCCTGCAGATTGATGCATGTACGTCCACTCAGGGTATCGACGTCTATGAAGTCACGCCCAACCGAGCCAGAACTCCCAGGCGGAGCCCTTCACGCGTTCTACATGCAATAAACCGTCCGTCGGCATAACGGCGCAGACCCGAGGTCAAGCCGAGCTTATGAGCGACCCCGGGTCTCGCCTCGACGGCGACGGGCAGATTCACAACCGCCCTCATCGCGCAAAGCCGCGCGATGGCCGGCCCCGTCGCCGTCGCTCCCGCCGTTGCCCTTCCGCGCACCTCTCCAACCCCACCCTCAGAGTCCCTTACAATCAACGTGACATCCTGTCCTACGTGTGCGTATAATCTATCTGCAAGGGTAGTCGTCGCCTCCCCACCGTGTCGCAAATCAACCTTTTCCCCACGGAATACCGGCGAATATCCGCACCAATGCGGCTTTCAACGTCAGCGGCGACCGCTCTCCGAGAGTCGTTCACAGGGCTAAACTAGCTTGCGGAACTACAAGTTTCATACCGTGCATACTTTGCAGACTTCAAACAAAAGTCAATGCAAACTATTCACATATAAGAATACAAAACAAACTTTTTAAGGCTAGAAAAGGTTCAAAATGCGTCACTCACCGACCGCTTACACCTTATGCGGATTTGCCAGCGCGTGGACGGCAGCCGTTTCACGGGCGACGCCGATCCCGCGAATCGGCACGGGCACGCCGTTGAGCAGCCCGAATTTCCGCTTGGCCTCCATCGCCTTCTGCGCGAGCGCGGCCACGTTGGCCTGCGCCTGGCTCGTGATCTCCTATGTGGAGCTTGCCCATGCCCGCCGAGGAAGAAGAACCGCCTTCGTCGCCTTTGCTCGAAGATTCGGCTTTCCCCCGGTCAAACGCACCGTCGGCCTGTTCGGGGTGGGCGCGGAGCTTTTCCCGGTCGCGGCTCACACAGGCATCGCGTCCCACACCCGGCGTCCGTGTGGGGCGAATTGCAGACCGCTCTCCTCCTCACCCCACCTCCTTCGCCCGGCCAAGCCCTGAAAGCACCCAAGGATCCGCAATGAGCACCCTCGCCACAAAGTCCCCCGGACCGGCAAACGTTCCGGACCGGGGAAAGCCTGTCATCTCGACGGAGTCTCCTAAGTCGGCTGAGCTTTTCAGCTCAACGAGAGCCCCCGTCTCCGCAAAGTCTCCCGGACGGGCAAAGGCCGCCGGCTCGGAAGAGCTTGCCGGGCCAATCGTCGTCGGGCGTCCGCCCGCCCAGCTGCTCGCGCCTTCGCCGACTCCCGAAGAACGCATTCCAGGCTCCTTTCCCCACACGACTCCGGAGCGTCCGTGGGATCGTCTGTGCGTCGCGGCACGGAAGCCGTCCAAGACCACGTGGGACGAAGAAGGGCCTCAGCTCGACGCCGAGCTTCCGCCCGATGCGCCGAAAGGGACCTCGCTGATCGGGTCGATTGTCATTCTTGTGGTGGAAGTGCTCCTAGGGCATCGCCCGGCCACCGCTCTCAGGCACTGGCTCACACCGGAGGTTTACGGGCCCGTGGCGCGCAGGGCGGGCCTCGCGATCCGAATCAAGGGGCGGGCGCCGTGGACATGCCGTCCCCGCATCCTGAAAGTGCTGGCGAACAAACCCCTCGCCCGCGTCATCGAAGCGGCGGCGGCCGTCT
>NZ_DBHHEV010000046.1:0-2495 GCF_057238965.1 Peptidiphaga sp. | reverse complement strand
CGGGCAGAGGGTGCGGGCGGCGTGCCTGCGCATGGAGTTCCTGCGGGGCAGATGGAAGGTCGTCGCCCTCGAAATAGCCTAATCTCGGGAGCCGAGGGCGCCAACCGGTTGAGCTGCTCAGGGAAGCTCCCCGTGATCCACAAACGCGCCGAAAGGTCGGCCCTCAATGCCGGACGGCGTCAAGGGCGACGGCCTCAGTGCTTGCGTCGACGGGCGGCGGCCCGGCGCTGGGCGCGGTTCATGCCGTAGCTTGACCCTTCCGAGCCTCTCGGGGCCGCACGGCGCACGGACTTGCCCGACTCGTCGGTCGTCTTGACCGTGCCGTCTTCCGAAGCCGACGAGTAGGAAACCGCCCGCGAGCGCTTCGGCGTTTTGATGCCCAGCACCTTCTCGGCGTCGACCCGTGTGCGGGCGCTTTGGGCCGCGGTCTGCGCGGCCATCTCGGCGGCCAGCTCGCGCTGAGCGGCCTCCGCCTCGGCGGCGGCCTGCGCCGCAGACTCGGCGCTGACGATGGCGGCCTCGCGTTCCTCCCTCTCGCTCGGAAGCTCGAAGTTGAACAGGTAGCGCACCGACTCTTCCTTGATCCCGTCGTTCATGGCTTGGAACATGTCGTAGCCCTCGGACTTGTACTCGACGAGCGGGTCGCGCTGCGCCATAGCGCGCAGGCCGATGCCCTCTTTGAGATAGTCCATCTCATACAGGTGCTCGCGCCACTTTCGGTCGAGGACGTTGAGGATCACCTGGCGTTCCAGCTCGCGCATGGCGTCCTCGCCCACCTCCTCCTCGCGGTCGCGATAGTTCGTGTGAATGTCGGTTTTGAGCTCGTCGAGCACGTGTTCGCGTTCCAGCTTCGACACGCCGCCGACCTCTTCGAGCAGCTCCTCGACCGTGAAACCGGGCTGGTAGAAGCCTTTGAGCTCAATCCACGCCTTGTCGAGGTCCCATTCGTCGGGGGCGTCAGACTGGGTGTGGACGCCCACTATGTCGTCGATGACGTAATCGAGGAACCCTTCGACCATCGCTTCGAGGTCCTCCCCTTCGAGAATGCGGCGACGTTCTCCGTAGACGACATTGCGCTGCTCATTCATGACGTCGTCATACTTCAGAACGTTCTTGCGGATCTCGGCGTTGCGCGACTCGATGGACGTCTGTGCGCGTTCGATCGACTTGGAGATGATCTTGAACTCCAGCGGCTCGTCCTCCGGATATATCGAAGGATTGAGGGCCCGCTGCGCGATCCCCGTTGCGAAAAGGCGCATGAGGTCGTCCTCGAGGGAAAGGTAAAAGCGGGACTCGCCGGGGTCTCCCTGGCGTCCGGATCGTCCGCGCAGCTGGTTGTCGATGCGCCGAGACTCGTGCCGTTCGCTTCCCAACACATAGAGCCCGCCGAGCTCGACGACCTCGTCGTGCTCCTCCGCCACGGCCTCTTCAGCTTCCTTCAGGGCCTGCGGCCAAGCGGCCTCATACTCGTCGGGGGTCTCTTCCGGGTCGAGGCCCCGGGATTTGAGGGCCGCGACGGCCCGGTGCTCGGGATTTCCGCCGAGCATGATGTCGGTTCCACGCCCGGCCATGTTGGTCGCGACCGTGACCGAGCCTTTGCGTCCCGCTTCGGCGACGACGGCGGCTTCCCGCTCGTGCTGCTTGGCGTTGAGCACCTGGTGGGGAACGCGCGCCTCACGCAGAAGCTTCGACAGCTCCTCGGACTTTTCCACGCTCGTCGTGCCGACGAGGACGGGCTGGCCGACTTCGTAGCGTTCCTTGATGTCCTCGACGATCGCCTTGAGTTTGCTCTTGCGGGACGGGAACACATAATCGACCTTGTCCTCGCGAATCATCGGCTTGTTCGTGGGGATCGGAACGACGCCGAGCTTGTAGGTCGAGGCGAACTCCTCGGCCTCTGTCTCGGCTGTTCCGGTCATCCCCGAAAGCTTGTCGTACAGACGGAAATAGTTCTGGAGCGTGATCGTGGCGAGAGTCTGATTCTCAGCCTTGATCTCCACGCCTTCCTTCGCCTCAATCGCCTGATGCATGCCCTCGTTGTACCTGCGCCCGGGCAGGACTCGCCCGGTGTGCTCATCGACGATGAGGACTTCGCCGTCGCGGACAATGTAATCCTTGTCCCTGACGAAAAGCTCCTTGGCCTTGATGGCGTTGTTGAGGTAGCCGATGAGCGGCGTGTTGAGAGATTCGTAGAGGTTGTCGATGCCCAAGAGGTCTTCGACTTTGTCGATGCCGGGCTCGAGGATTCCCACGGTCCGCTTCTTCTCATCGACCTCGTAATCGGTGTCCTTGCGCATCCGCAGAGCAAGACGGGCGAACTCCGAGTACCACTTGTCGGCGTCGCCCTCCGCCGGGCCCGAAATGATGAGCGGGGTGCGCGCTTCGTCGATGAGGATGGAGTCGACCTCGTCGACGATGACGAAATTGTGCCCGCGCTGAACCAAGTCGGAGGTCTGCCACGCCATGTTGTCGCGCAGGTAGTCGAATCCGAACTC
>NZ_DBHHEV010000045.1:0-19651 GCF_057238965.1 Peptidiphaga sp. | reverse complement strand
TTGGAGCGGTTGTCGCCCATCACCCAGAGTTTGCCCTTGGGAACGGTCACGTCGAAGGAGATCTCCGACGGGTTCACGCCGGGCTTGAGGTATGTCTCGGTGATTTCCTTGCCGTTCACGCGCAGCTTGCCCGCGGCGGTGCAGCATGCGACCCTGTCGCCGCCGACTCCGATGACTCGCTTGACCAGGTGCTTGCCCGCGTCTTCGGGCAGCAGGCCCACGGTCTGCAGGCTTTTGCTCAATGCGCGCCTCCAAGCCGGAGACTTGTCGACGCTGGGCGGAAGCCAGTTCCCGGGGTCGACGAAGACGACGATGTCTCCCCTGTGAATCTCGTCGGCGGTGTCCGCCATTCTGTTGACCGCGATGCGGTCGTTTGGCCGGAGGGTGTTTTCCATCGAACCGGACGGCACGTAGAAGGCCTGCATGAAGAACGTTTTGACGATCACCGACACAAGAAGGGCGACGGCGACGATGGAGAGCGTCTCCAGGAGCGCGCGAATGCCGGATCTGCGTTTTTCCCCTTTTTCCGCCTCGCGGTCGTCGTCGGCGTCAAGTTTGCGGTCGTCGTCGGCGTCGCCGGCATCTTCGGATTCGGCTGCGTCGTCCGACGCGCTCTTCGGATCCTCGTCCAGCTTTTCCGGCAGGTACGACGGCGGCATCTCCTCCGCAACCTCAGACTGCCTTTGATCGTCCATTCTCCGCTCCCCGGCGCCCGCGAGAGCACCACATGCCAAGGGGATACTCCCCGTGAATCGCCGGCCCGCGCCCGGTGTCTCACGACCCCGCGGCAAAGGCCTCCTATAGGGTATCGGAGTTTCCTGTGGATTCTCGCCACGACGGACGGCGCTTATGCTCACAGTTTGACGCACACACCGCACAGAATGGCGATTTCACGGTCTTTTCCGCGCTTAGTTCAGAGCGGCCCAAGACCTCCCCAACCGCGCGGCCCAATCCTGTCAAAGCCTGAAGTTTGAGCTTGTGAACGACGCCGGCCGAATCGAAAAAGGGGCCCGGCGCAATGCCGAGCCCCTTCAAGCCTTTGGACGACGTCGAATCACCGACGATTGTCTTCGCGACGCTCCTTGATCTTGGCGGCCTTGCCGTGCAGCTTGCGCAGATAGTAGAGCTTGGCGCGGCGAACGTCGCCTCGGGTGACGACGGTTATCGCCTCAATGGAGGGAGAGTGCAACGGGAACGAGCGCTCCACGCCCACGCCGAAGGATATTTTGCGGACCAGGAAGCTCTCGCGGATGCCGGAGCCGGAACGGCCCAAGACCACGCCTTGGAAGGCCTGGGTGCGGGTGCGGTTGCCTTCGACCACTCGCACGTCGACCCGAACGGTGTCGCCGGGGCGGAAGTCGGGAATGTCCTTGCGGAGCTGGCTTTCCTCCACGAAATCGAGAGTTTGCATATTCGTTTCTCTTTCCGCCCGTGCGCGCAGGCCACAAGCGTGGTCGGGGCGGTCAAACCGCCTGCCTACAGGAAACTCGCCGGTGCGCGACCCCCTGCGGCAGGTTCAGCGCATTGTGACAGCGAGACAACTTGACAATTATGCCACGCGAATGGGGCGCGCAAAAACGCGGTCGACGTTGTTCTGCTCACCCACGAGGAATTCCCGGGTGCCCACGAACTCGAAGCCGAGCCCGCGGTAGGCCTGCCTGGCTCGAGTGTTCTTCTCGTTGGTTCCCAGCCACACGTACGGCTCCGGCCAGTTCTCGGCCCACTCCTCGAGCTCGGCCCTGGTCGCCTCCCACAGGAGGCTTCCCGCGCCTCGTCCGCGCAGGCTTCGATCGAGGTAGAACTTCGAAAGCTCGACGAGCGGCCCGCGCCTGGGCCGTCCGGCGACGACGGCGTCGACCGGCGCTCCCCTGTCGGCGCCGGAGACTCCGCCGTCCTCGGGAAGATAGGTCAACGAGTACCCCAAAAGCTTGCCGCCGACCTCCAGGGCCATCGTGAGGCAGCCTGGGTCCTCGACGTAGCGTTTGAAATGCTCCTCGCCGAGGTTTTCGGCGATGAAGGCGTCGATGTCATGTTTGGGCATTCCCTTCGGGCAGGCGTCCGGGAACGTCCTCGAGGCAAGGCTTGCCAGCTCGGGCACGTCCGCGGCCGCCGCCCGCCGGACTTCGGCCCTCGCGGGGTGCGCTTCTTTTGCAGGCGCCAGGTATCCGTGCGCGGCGAGCGCCCGCCGCTCTTTCTTGCCGAGGGAGGCCGCGTTGATCTTCTCGATCATGTCCGGGCGACGTTCAATGGTCCTCTCGATCGCCCGATCACGCCGCCACCGGGCTACGGCGCCGTGGTTGCCCGAGGTCAGAACCCCGGGGATCTCGCGCCCCCGCCACACTGTCGGCCGTGTGTAGACAGGGTATTCCAGCAGCCCGGCCGCGCCGTGGGACTCCTCGAGGAGAGACTCGGGGTTGCCGACCATGCCGGGAAGCAGGCGCCCGACCGCCTCGACGAGGGCGACGGCCGCGACCTCGCCGCCATTGAGCACGTAGTCCCCCAAGGAGTACTCGAAGACGCGCACGCCGGGCCTCTCGGAATACTCGCTCGCCACCCTCGCGTCGATCCCCTCGTACCTTCCGCAGGCCACGACAATGCGTTCGGCGCGCGCGAGCTCCTCGCACGCGCGCTGCGTCAAAGGGCTTCCCGCGGGAGTCGGGATGGCGAGAACGACGTCGCCGTCGCCGGACGCCGCGTCGGCGCCAATGACCTCGTCGAGGGCCCTTCCCCACACGTCGGGCCTCATCACCATTCCTGCGCCGCCGCCAGCCGGAGTGTCGTCGACCGTTCTATGAGGATCGTCCGTCCAGTCGCGAAGATCGTGGGCGACGACGTCAAGGATTCCCCTCTCCTGGGCCTTCCCCAGCAACGAGAGCTCCAGAACGTCGAAAAACCTCGGAAACACCGAGACGATGTCAATTCGCATTAGTCCTCCTCAGCGGCCTCTTCCCGCTGTTCTCCGCTCTTCTCGCCGCGATCGGCGTCGTCCGCTTCGCCGTCGGCGGCGAAAAGACCCTGCGGGGCCCGAACGACGACGCAATTGTCGTCCAGGTCCACCTCGGTGACGATCTCGCGCACGAAAGGAACCCTGGCGACGGCCCCGTCCGGCTCGCGGACCACAAGCATGTCTTGGGCGGGAAACGTCTCCAGCCCTATGATCCTTCCAAGCTCGTACCCTTCGGGATCGAGCACTTCCAAGCCCACGAGCTCGTGCTCGTAGAAAGCGTCCTCCTCGACGTAGTCGTCTTCGTCGGTCTCGACGGTGAGTTTGACGCCTCTCAGCCGCTCAGCCATCGTTCGATCTGTGCATTCGGAGAACATCGCGTATATCGCACCCTTGTACTCGCGGGTTCGCGCCACGGTGAGCGGGCCCGCCTCCTGAGGGTCGGTCTCCAACATGGCTCCGATTCCGAGGCGCCGCTCCGGCTGGTCTGTGCGCACATCGAGGCGCAGCTCGCCCTTGAGGCCGTGCGGGGCGCCGATGACGGCGACAGTTAGCTGCAATATCTCTCCTTCGATCGACGAGCGGTTTGAAACGCGATGGCTGCCGTGAGCCTTGATTCGCTTCCTAGGATACCGGTTGCACGCAAACAACTGTTGAAGCACACGAAGGGGGTCGGCCAACTTTGCGGTTTGGCCGACCCCCTTTCGACGCCGTTGAACTTAACTCTGATCGGTTTCGATGACGTCAACTCGCACATTCCCTTTGGGGGAAAGCGCGCCCACGACCAAGCGCAAAGCTTTGGCCGTGCGGCCGTTGCGTCCGATAACGCGCCCGAGATCCTCAGGATTGACGCGAACCTCAAGCAGCTCGCCACGGCGGTTGCTCCGAGCACGCACATCCACGTCCTCGGGTGAATCGACTATTCCACGCACAAGGTGCTCGAGCGCATCGGCGATCATCAGGCCTCCTCGGCCGCTTCCTCAACGGATTCCGCCGCTGCGGCGGCCTCCGCTGCGATCTTCGCCTCGGCGGCAGCTGCGCGGCGCTTCTCGGCCTCGTTCTGGACCGATTCCACCGCAGCCTTTCGGGCTCCTTCGACGTCGACCGACTCCTTGACCTTGAGACGGCCTTCGGCGCCCGGAAGCCCCTTGAACTTCTGCCAGTCGCCGGTCACCTTGAGCTGCGCGAGCACAGGGTCCGTAGGCTGCGCGCCGACGGAAAGCCAGTACTGGACGCGGTCGGAATCGATCTCGATGAGCGAAGGATTCTCGGTCGGGTGATACTTGCCGATCTCCTCGATGACGCGGCCGTCGCGCTTCTTTCGCGAATCGACGACGACGACGCGGTAATAAGGCGCACGGATCTTGCCCATGCGCTTGAGACGGATCTTGACTGCCACTTGTGTGGTCACTCCTGATTCTACTTTAGGTTGGGCCGAGGCAATCGCGGTGGGAGTCGCGGCGCGGAAGGCCCGAGACTGAGGCAGCCAGAGGATGAGAGGGCCCTCTTTCGCCCGAGTACAAAGCTTAAGTTTGCCAGATTCGCGGCTCGCCCGGCAATCGGAGCCGCACCCCGGCACGTGCATTCAGACACATGCCGACGGCGCCAACGCAAAACGGGGCCGAACGTCCAAGCAGCGGCCGCCCGATCAATTGCCAGGCCCTAGTTCCATCGGCGTCTGCCCGCCCGCTCGGCAAAGGAGTCGATGGCGGTGAGCACGGCGTCGCTGCGCCACAGTGGGCCGAAGCGAAACTCGTCCGCCTTAGTGAGGATTCCAAGATTCGCCAAGCGGCGCAAAGGCGGATATATGTTAGTTACGTTCACGCCCATTTCTTCTGCCGCTGTTTTCGCGTCTGTCACCGGGCGTCTGGCGACGATCTCGAGCAATCTCCAAGCGTTGGAGGACTTACGAATGGAGTGTTGAGCCAACAGCTTTTTCCATCCCTCGACGATCTCATCGATCTCTCCGACGAGCTTCCTCGTATTCGCAACAGCACGAAGAGCGGCGTCGGCGAACACCTCGACTATCGCAGCCGGGTTCCCCTTTCGGTACTCGGCTAACGCGCGGTGGTATCCGTCAATGTCCGCCAGAAGCCCGGCAGACACCGGCACTGCAGCATTTCGTGTAATTCCGCGATACCTCAGAAGCGCCTGGGCAAAAGCCCTTCCCGTGCGCCCGTTCCCATCCGTAAATGGATGGATCGTCTCAAACTGGGCGTGAGCTATGGCGATGCCCGCAAGCGCAGGAGCGTTTCTTTCCTGTGAAAATACCGCAAGGTCGGCCATTAAATCGGCGACCCTCTCCCACGCCGGTGCGACGAACTCTGCATCGAAAGGAGAATCGCTTCGCGTTCCTATCCACACGGGCTCCTTCCTCCATTTTCCAGGAGTATGGTGCGGTTGGCCTTCCATGAGAACCGCGTGCATAGCTTGGATTGACTCCACGTCGATGTGCTCCGCCAAGTCAAGCGCAGCACGCATCGCCTTCGTGTTGGCTACGATTTCGAGTGCGTTGCCGCCACCTTTAGCCCCTAATTCGGCGCTGAGAACGTTGCGCGCACTGGCAGTCAAATGCTCGATCTGGGACGACGACGCAGCTTCCGACCTGAGCAAAACAGGCGCGAAGGTCGCCACACGGTCGCCAAGCTCCGAATCGAAGCGTTGCAGTTCTCCGACTGCCTGCTCCGACAACGAGGCCGTTTCACTGTCAAGATTGGGCGTCAGCCCTGCGATCTTGGGAGGCACAGCACTCCAGTACTTCCGCTTCGCCATAGTTTCGAAACGACAATCCTGCCTGCCCGCCGTAGGCTGCCACCGCTGCTCCTCACTCCCGACAGATGGCCAACCGTCCTTGCCCATAATGCGCCCTCCTAGGATTATGAGTAACTGAGTTACTCATAATCCTAGGCGATTTCATTATGAGTACGCTTCCCGTCGTGGGCACGCGTCTCGTCATAACCGCGCGTCCGGCGGTTTTCGGGAAGGCGAATGCCGTGGATCGCACCGCATTTGCCATGTTCCTCTGTCGCTGGCCCCGAGCAAACTCGGAGAATACTCTGGTGACAGTCGAAACCCCCGCCAAAGACCTCAGCCGCTACGCCTGGCTTTCCGTGGTCGCCGCCGCAGCCACGATCACGATGAAGACGGCGGCCTACTTCGTGACCGGCTCGGTGGGTCTGCTCTCGGACGCGGCCGAATCCGTGGTCAACCTCGCGGCCGCCGTCGTAGCGCTCGTCGCCCTCAAGCAGGCCGCCAAACCCGCAGACTCCCAGTTTGCTTTCGGCAGATCGAAAGCCGAGTACTTCTCCTCGACCGTCGAGGGGACGATGATCTTCGTCGCGGCAGGTTTCATCGTGGTGAGCGCCGTGGGAAGGATCATTCGCCCCGCCCCGATCGACAATCTCGGACCGGGTCTGGCGATATCCGTCGCCGCCTCGGTCGTCAATGGAATAGTCGCAGTGGCGTTGGTGCGGGCCGGGCGGCGCTGGCGTTCGCCGGCGCTCGTCGCAGACGGGCGGCATCTGTGGACCGACGTGGTCACATCCGTCGGCGTCGTCCTGGGGGTAGGCCTTGTGGTCGCGACGGAATGGGACGTGCTCGATCCCGTCGTCGCGCTTCTCGTCGGCCTGAACATCCTGGTCACCGGCTGGCGTCTGCTCAGAGGATCGATACGCGGCCTCATGGACGTCACCCTTTCTGCCGAGCAGAACCAGGCCCTTATCGAGGTTCTCGCGGGATTCGCAACAGAGTCGGTGCGCTTCCACGGACTTCAAACGCGCGCGGCGGGCCAGGCTTCCTTCGCGAACGTCCACATGCTCGTTCCCGGTTCGTGGACGGTCGGCCGCGGACACGAATTGGCCCACGACGTCGCCAAGGCGCTTTCCGCAGCCGTGCCGGGGCTCGACTCCCAGATCCACGTCGAGCCGATCGAGGACCCCCGCTCCTACGAGGACATACCGACCGGTTCGCTCAGCGTGGGCGACGGCGACCTCCCCGCGGTCGAAACCGCGGGCGGCCAGGAGGCCTAGTGCCCTGTGACACGGCCCTTGACGTTTGACGCAGGCCTTCACCGGCAGTCCTCCAATGCGGCCTTTCACCGGCAGTCCGGGAATGCGCCTTCGCCGACCGTCTTCCGACGCAGTTTTCGCCGACCGCCTTCTCACGCAGAGCCTCTCACGCCGATGCCGCAGCATCTCCATGCGGCGGTCAAATCGGCGCGAGCAACCCGCCGGCGTCCGTTCAAACAATCGTCGCCGTCTGGCTGCCGGGGGCCGGGGCCGGTCTTTTGCGCATTCAGCTATGCGGTCGCGAGCATCCCGCCGACGAGCGCCCCGTCGATGAACACCGCGGCCGGACGCGAGACGGCCGCGATGTCCTTTTCCGGATCCTCCGCGTACACGACGACGTCGGCCGGAGCTCCCTCCTCCCAGGAAGGAAGGCCAAGCAGAGAACGGCCGGAGTGGCTCGCGGCGGCCATGACGAGGCCCGCGGGGAGTCCGGCGTCGACGGCGGCGCGAAGCTCGACGTCGAGCGTCCTGTCTTTTCCTTCGCCCTCGGTGTCCGTGCCCATGACGAAATGCGCGCCCACGTCCGCCATGAGCGCGAAATGGTCGAATCTCCCCCGGTACATCGCGAGCATCCGTTCACGGTAGACGGGGTATTTTCCCGCCCGGTCCGCGATGGAGGCGAATGTGCCTATCTGACAGACCGTCGGATCGAGAATCACGCCGCGCCGCGCCGCCTCGCGAAGCTGATCTTCGTTCATCCCCGAACCGTGTTCTATGCAGTCGACTCCGGCTTCGAGCGCGTCGTCGACCGTTTCCACCGCAAAAGTGTGGACGGCGACCTTCGCACCGGCCTCGTGTGCGGCGGCGACGGCGTCGGCGAGCACGTCTCGCGGCCAAAGCGGACGCAGATCCGAATCGGCCCCTTCCGTTCGGTCAATCCAATCGCCGACGAGCTTGACCCAGCCGTCGCCGCGCGCGGCCTGGCGCACGACCTCGTCTGGAAGCTCCCTCGGCTCAATCTCCGCCGCGACGTTCCGAATGTAGCGTTTGGGCCGGGCGATATGCCGTCCGGACCGGATTGCCTTTGTTCTGCCTCGCGCCGCGAAGCGGGCGACGTCGAGCTGCGCACCCATTTCGCGCACCGTCGTCACTCCGGCCGCACGCGCCGCGTCAAGCCGCCGGATCACCTCTGCGTCGGCGACGGGCTCGGCCGAATACGACAGGCCAGGGTGCGCGTGGGCGTCGACCAGGCCCGGATATGCCCAGCCTGCGACGGTCTGCGCCGGGCCGTCGGGGGCGCTGTGGCGGATCGCGCCGTCGACGATCCACGCCTCGGCCAGATCGGTTCCTCGCAAAGGCCCCGTCAGGCGATACGAGGTCACTTGAGGAACCTCGCAAGGTCTTCGAAGTCCGGGTTGCCTCCCGGCTGCCCGGCGCCCTGCGACGCGCCGACGCCGAACGAAGAGCCCTTGCCCTTCTGCCCTTGCTGGCTTTGCTCGCGCTCTTGAGCGGCGCGCTTGGCGGGGTTGCCGGAACGCCCCTTCTTGTTCGCAGACTTCTTCTTCGCGGCGCGCTTGGCCTTGCGGCCGCCGCCCCCGATTCCGGGCATCCCGCCCATCCCCGGCATCCCGGGGACGCCTCCCCCGCGCGAGACCTGCTGCATCATCTTGCGCGCCTGCTCGAACCTCTCGACCAGGGAGTTGATCTCTTGAACGGTGGTGCCCGAACCGCGGGCGATGCGCTGGCGCCGCGAACCGTTGAGGATTTTCACGTCCGCCCTCTCCGCCGGGGTCATCGACTGGACGATCGCCTCGATTCGGCCCACGGAGCTTTCGTCGAACGCTTCAAGGGCCTCACGGTACTGCCCCATCCCCGGCAGCATGCCCATGATCTTCTTCATCGACCCCATGCGCTTGAGCTGACGCATCTGCACGAGGAAGTCGTCGAGGGTGAACGACCCCTCGCTCATCTTCTCCGCGAGCTCCGCCTGCTGCTGTTCGTCCCACGTGCGCTCCGCCTGCTCGATGAGCGTGAGGACGTCGCCCATGTCGAGGATCCGCGAGGCCATGCGGTCGGCGTGGAACTGCTCGAAGTCCGTGAGCTTCTCGCCGGTGGAGGCGAACATGATCGGGACGCCCGTCACGCCCCGCACGGACAGGGCAGCGCCGCCTCGGGTGTCGCCGTCGAGCTTGGAGACGACGACGCCGGTGAATCCGACTCCGTCCTGGAAGGCGTTGGCCGTGGCGACGGCGTCCTGGCCGATCATCGCGTCAATGACGAAAAGCACTTCATTGGGATTGACGGCGGCCCGGATGTCGATGGCCTGGCGCATCATTTCTTCGTCGATGCCGAGGCGCCCGGCGGTGTCGACCACCACGACGTCGTACCCGTACTCTTCGGCCCGAGCCAGGCCGGATCGCGCCACCGCGACCGGGTCGCCGACGCCGTTGCCGGGCTCTGGCGCCCACACGTCGACCCCCGCCTGCCCGCCGACCACCTGGAGCTGGTTGACCGCGTTGGGGCGCTGGAGGTCGGAGGCGACGAGCAACACCTTCCTGTTGCGCTCGGTTCGCAGCCACCGGCCGAGTTTGCCGGCGAGCGTCGTCTTGCCCGCGCCCTGAAGGCCGGCGAGCATGATGACGGCCGGCCTGCGGGAAAGGTCTAGCTCGCGGGTTTCGCCGCCGAGGATTTCAACGAGCTCGTCGTTGACGATCTTGACCACTTGCTGGCCGGGGTTGAGAGCCTTCGAGGCGACGGCCCCCGTCGCCTTTTCGCGAACTGCCGCGGTGAAAGATCGGACGACGGGCAGGGCGACGTCGGCGTCGAGCAGCGCGCGGCGTATCTGCGAAATCGTCTCCTCGACGTCGGAAGCCGAAAGGCGCCCTTTGGACCGGAGGCTCTTGAACGATCCTGTGATGCGGTCGGAAAGAGTGTTGAACACGGGCCTACCTCTTGTTGGGGACGCTTGTGGAACTGAGGCAATTCTACGCCATGCGCCTTGAGGAGGCCCTTCGGGCTTGTGCGGCATCCCTAACGCGGTCCGCCGAGACACCCCTCTTCGCAACCCGGGCGCGGGACAGCCCGCCCGGCAAAATAGACAAGGTTTGCGCACCTCGCACACAACTGCGGGCGGGGACGTTCGACGACGCCTTCGTTGAAGCGTTCGCAGGATGCTCGGGGGCGTTCAAGCCGTTACAAGGGAGGTCTCCCCAAAGCCGACAATTTCGTTGAACTTTGCAGTTCAAGGTGTTTAAATGAAAAAGTCTGAATAATTCCTGCGGACACCCTGCAGCAATCGCTCAATGAGCAACGCCTGCAGCGCCCGCAGGAGGCTCGCCAGGAGACACTGCTAGGAGAAAAGATGACAAGTAAGAAGCTATACATCGATTACGAAGGTGTTCAGAACGCGATTTCGATCTCTGAGGACAT
Source organism: Peptidiphaga sp. (assembly GCF_057238965.1). Lineage (NCBI taxonomy): Bacteria > Bacillati > Actinomycetota > Actinomycetes > Actinomycetales > Actinomycetaceae > Peptidiphaga > Peptidiphaga sp. Next base: position 9,271 of record NZ_DBHHEV010000045.1, on the reverse strand, counting down.
CGAAAGGGACGTTTGCGATCTTCATTTGAACGGACCTTGGGGATTCGAACGAGTGCAAGGCTACGCAAGGGAAGCAACAAGAGTTTTCAATGTTCTATTCCAGCTCTTGTGCGAGGAACATCAGAAACTCAACCTTGCTCTGCGCAAGGGAGCCCAGGACCTGCGCGACACCGACCTCGAGGAGAGCCAGAAGTACCGCTTTCCCGGAGAGGGAACAAGGGACGGCTACACACCTAGGGGAGACACGTCAGGCAACACGTCAAATTCCAAGAGTCAGATTCCGCTCTGACGGAGAGCAAGGTTGAACAGATGAGCCACCATTCCGCATTCCAGGCGAATGCTATCAATACTGAATTCGGAGCCGATTTGAACGGCATTCAAACCCACATTGACGATCTTCATAGAATTGCAGCCGGCCTTCTGCTCAATCTCGAAGATTTCGGGGGCCTGAGAAAGCGCATCTATCTCGAATGGCCCCTGGAAAGCGACTCCGGCTTCGCGGCCCACCAGGCGATCGATAAATATGCGGCGGATCTCCAGGACTCCTACTACGATATCGACACCTACACTGGTTACACTCGGGACCTTTACTACTCGTTATACTCAGTAAAGGCGGAGCTCGAGTCAATACTGCGCGACGCCGAAGCAGGCGACCTGGATGTCGCAGGGTACATCATCTACGAACCCGAAGAGCCTGGCGACGATTCCACCAACAGCACACAAACGGCCTATCAAGGCAAGAAGGCAATCTACGATTCCCTAAAGAGCCGCTCGGTGACGATTCGCACCGACGAAACGACCGCCTATACGACCTTCCGCAACAACTGCGAGCTCATTTTCAAATCGGACATCGACCTAGTGACCGGCAACGACGGCTCTATAAGCATACAGGTGATGGGAGCAGTTCCGGTGCCCAGCTTGCTCTCTCAAGCCGTAAAAGTCGCTAAACCGACGATCCCAGATGAACCTGACACGTTTTCGAAACTCGGCTTGTCGGGGTTCGAGGATGCTGCCGACACAGGCGGCAAAGCCGTCGATGTCGCATCATTGATCAGCGAATTGGGCGAGATCTTCTCCGAAGACAGCAAAATTGGCAAACTGCTCGATTCCCTTGGAAAAGTGATGGGAACCATCGACATCGGAACGAATGCCGCGAAGGGCGTCGATGCTTTTTGGGCCGGGTTCCAAGAGCAATGGGAAATGGGAGCCTACAATCCCGAACTTTCCCCCAAAGAGCGTCTTGTGCAGAGTTTGGCCCGTGGCCAGTGGGAGGCTGCTCCATACGGGGCCAAAATTTCGATCGACATAGTTTCTCTCACCGCCGGGGAGGCCCTCACGCCGCTCGGAGCCTTTGCCCTCAGTCAAATCGGAAGCATAGTAGTCGATCTGGCCCACAAGGCCATGGATTCCAAGGTTGAGAAGGACGTAGACGCTATCCAATGGGACTAGGAGGCACCCTGGCAGCGACAGTTGTCCCGAGGAAGCGGTCGCCAGACGGCCTCCGCAGATCGACGAAAGGGCTGAAGCGCGGAGCACCCCTCAGCGCAAGAGAACGTGGCATGTCCGCGAGATCGTTTCCTCGGCGTCGGAAGCCGAAAGGCTCCTTTGGGACCGAAAGCTCCTGAACAATCCGCACGCCGTTGGAAACGGTTTCGAAGGCTCCAGATCCAGTAATTCGAGCTCTGAGAAGGCGCTTTCCGACGACGGCGATCCAATCAATCCTAGGGTCACACACCGACATGACATCGTGGCCACCCTATATCTACACACGCGAACTGATGCCAGTTTGTTCCTTGTTTACATTTAGAATGAATTTTTCCTCCTGGGCAACGGCTTGTACAGGGCGACGCCTCTTGAACCAAAAGAATTTCTATGTTTGGATGGCTTAAGTCAAAGCGTCAAGATAGAGTCTTGCGCACGCTTCTATCTACGCTTTGAGCTCGCAGGAAGACGCACCAATCCCAAGAAGGAGCAACATGGCGGGCAACCAACTCAGCATGAACTATGAAGAGGTCCAGCAAGCGATCTCAATCTCGGAAGACGTCAAAAAAGAGGTGTGTGAGCTTCACCTGAACTCCCCCTTAGGCTTCGAACGGTCGCAGTCGGACGCCGACGAAGTCACGACCGTCATCAACACGATGTTCGACATTCTGTGCAAAGGAAACGCCAAACTCAACGTTTCCTTGGACCAAGGCTCGCGCGACGTCAAAGACACTGACGAGCAGGAGGGCCCGAAGTACGGCAAGGACCTGGGAAGCGGCGGGAATCCAGGCAAAGACGGAGGCTCGGGCGGGGACGGCGGGTCGGCTCCGAGCAAAGATCCCAAAATCGATTTCGACAAGTTGAGGTAAAGGGCAATGGTCATCGACACGGAATTCAAATCCGACTTGGCTTCCATTCAGCAGCACATCAACGATCTCGACAGCAAGGCCACGACTCTCAACGACTGCGTCAGCGACTTCAGCGGGGTGCGAAAGCGCGTGAATTCCGCTTGGCCTTCGGGGAAGACCGCTGACGCAGCAGACGTCGAAATGTACAACTACGCTGCGGACCTCGAAGATGCGTGCAACGACATAAAGACCTACAAGGGTTACGTCCAAAGCTTGTACGACGCTTTGACCCCGGTCAAGGACGAGCTTGAGGCGATGCGTGGAAACGCGGAAGACAACGATCTGGAAATTAAGAACAACGTCATCCAGGAGCCGGAGAAGCCCGGCAACGGCGCTTCAAACGGCGATAAGAAGGACTACGATTTCAAGGTAAGAGTCTTCAATCGTCTGAAGGAGCGTTCCAAGAAGGCCCGTGACGACGAGGCGAGCGCGCATTCGACTTTTCAGAGCAGCTGCAAGGGCATCTTGAAGGCAGAAATCGATCCGCTGGCGGAATACTACCGCAGCCCCGCGGTGCTGATGATGGGAGGCCCGCCCAGCATTCTTTCGCGAGCGGTCGATCAAGCCGAACCTGAGATCAGAGACGAGCCAAAAACATTTTCAAAGTTTGCAGACTACGCCAAGGCGATCGGCATGCCTGAAAAGGTCGTGTCCATAGTGGACCAGTTCGCGGACATCGTACCGGAAGGGGGCGTAGGCGAGCAGGTGCTCAAAGGCTTCGGCAAGCTAACGGGCTTCGTCGATATTGGACTAAATGCGCTTCAAGGCATCGACACGTTCAACCAGTCATACCAAGAACAGCACGAGACTTCGTCGCACAATCCTGAAAACTCGCCGCTTGAGGTCGAGATGCAGAGCACATTGCGCGGCACTTGGGAAGCGGGCCCCAATTTCCTGAACGCAGCTGCCGGCGCAATGGGAGACATAGGAGGCCCTCTTGGATCCTTTCTGCTTGGAGAGGCTGCAGAGCATCTGGGCGGCGGAGCTCACTGGCTTTTGGACGGCGTGGCTGAGAATACGATCAATCGTATCGGGATGCCCGACTGGTTCGATTGGACCGATTGACGCATGCCTTGCGTGACATTGCCGGAGAAATGGTCGTGGCGCAACGGCTCATCCGTCGCGGGCCAAGATGTGAAGGAGGCACGGGGGCCCGCGGGTTCTTTCGGGGTCGAGCCCAGCCTCATTCTCAACGAGGTGCGCCACCCCGGCGTCCCGCTCGGGAAGTGGCTGCGCAACACGCTGAAAGAGATTGAGCGCGACTTGCCTTCGTTGCACGTCATCGACGTCGCCCAGACGCGATTGGGCGACGTCGCCGCGGACGTCATCTGGGCAACCCGAAGCCTCGCCGTCAACTTAACCCAAGTCAAGTACTTGACCCTGACAGAAAGCTCCGGGATCATCCTTCTGTTCACATGCAGCTCCGCCGATTTCGCGGCCCTCAACGAGCAGTTCGCGCGGTGCGCGCAATCTCTGGAGACCGAAGCTTGAAGGCACGGATTAACGCGACCGAGTGGCGGGAAATCCAACGAGTCCTGGCAGGCGGCGAGGGCGCCTCTGGCGTCCTTGGCGCTCTCGCCCCTTTTGGATTGTGGGCGGACGGCGAGCTGACCTCTGAGGCGCTTGACCTTTTCCGGGGGTTCGCCGAGCGCAGGGGCAGTGTGACCGCGCGCCTGAGAAGCCGTTCCGGGCTTGTCGCCTGCCAAGCTTGGTTTTCGCAGTCAAGAGCCGGAACCATCATGATCGACGACGGCGAAGCGCTAGTCTTCCAACGGTGCGCCCCGGGATTCTTCCCCGTTTTCCTCCGTGGTTTCCTGCGAATTGCCCCGTTGCCGCTCGCCAAAAGCGAAGGCGCCGTCATCGAAATCGAGACCGTGACAAGGCTTCTGGAAGCGAAAGAAGACAACGGCGGACTCGAAGGCGACGACGAGAGGCTCGCTGACTCCCTCCGCGAGGCTGCTCCCGAAGTGTCGCGCGCCGTCGTGGACGGGGACTGGCGGCTCTGGTCGGTGACAGCCGAAAGAGTTCGCGAGGGGCGCCGGAGCGCGGGCGACGCCCTCGTCGTGCTTGCAACGCCGCACGGATCTCTCAGCGTTCTTCCCTGCGCGAAAAACGCGAGCATCGCTGCCGTCGTGCCCCTACGCTCGTCCACGATCTGGGAGGTTCTTACCCAGATGATCGCCCCAGCCTGCTGAGCGTTCGCCGATCTGCAGGGCTTCTCATAGGCAGTTTTCCTTTGCAAGACGCCTTCGTCATTAAAGCGGCTAAATTCTAGGACTGACAATCGACCAAGGCGCTTTTCCCGGCAATATTCCTGTCTCTTAGCAATAATGCTTGCTTCTTGGCATTAGCCATTGTTTCCCTAGTCATCGTGAATGCTTTTGCTCGCTCGGAGTTGCACCGCGTGACTTTGAGAGCAAAGAATTTAGAGCGGCAAGATTCGGAGTTAGAGCCGCAAGATTCGGAGTTAGAGCCGCAAGATTCGAACTCAGAGCGGCAAGATTCGGAGTTAGAGCCGCAAGATTCGAACTCAGAGCGGCAAGATTCGGAACAGGCGCAGAGGGGGCGCCCCGCCATGTCAGCGGGGCGCCCCCTCTGCGCCGTCACGCCAGACGCTCATCGTCTTCGGCGTCGTTCACCTCAGGCGACCCTCTCTGCGCTGCCGCGCAACTACGACCCAGGCGGAAGCCCGGACCGTCTGCTTTCAGGCAGTAAGCGCGTCGACGAAGCCCTCGGCGTCGAAGGGCGCCAGATCGTCCACGCCCTCTCCCAAGCCCACGAATTTCACTGGAACCCCGAGTTCGCGCTGCACGGAAATGACGATGCCGCCCTTGGCGGTGCCGTCCAGCTTGGTCAGGACAATGCCGGTGATGCCCGTGACTTCGGCGAACACCTCAGCCTGGCGCATGCCGTTCTGGCCGGTCGTTGCATCGAGGACGAGGAGCACCTCGTTGACGGGGACGCGCTTGGACATCACCCGCTTGATCTTTCCGAGCTCGTCCATGAGCCCCGACTTGTTCTGCAGACGGCCGGCGGTGTCGACGAGGACCACGTCGACGTCGGTCTCACGCCCCTTGTCGATGGCGTCGAAGGCGACGGACGCGGGGTCGGCGCCCTCACGGTCGGATCGCACGACGTCCACTCCGACGCGCTCGCCCCAAGTCTGGAGCTGGTCTGCCGCCGCGGCGCGGAATGTGTCGGCGGCCCCGAGCAGCACGCGGCTGCCCTCGGCCACAAGCACCCGTGCGAGTTTGCCGACCGTCGTCGTCTTCCCCGTTCCGTTGACCCCGACCATGAGAATCGAGGCCGGGTCGCCGTCGATCCGCTCGAGGTGAAGGCTCCGGTCGGCGGCGGGGTCGATAAGCTCAAGGAGTTCCTCGCGGAGAATCGCCTTCACGCGCTCCGGGTCGCGGGTTCCCTCTACTTTCGTGCGCTTCTTCAGACCGTCCATGATTTGCGTGGTGGCTTCCAGGCCGACGTCGGCCATGAGAAGCGTGTCCTCAATCTCCTCCCAATCGGCGGGCGAGAGATCTCCGCGGGAGAGGATCTTCAGGAGCGCGTTTCCAAAGCCCCCGGACCGAGCGAGGCGGGCTCGAAGGCGCTGCATGCGGGAGGGAACCGACTCGGGCGCCTCTATAGGCGCGGCGGTGATCTCTTCGGGTTCGACCTCTGCAAGATCCGCTTCACCGATCTCCGGTTCGCGAACTTCCGCTTGAACGGCGCCGGCGGCCTCGGGAGCGGGAGCTTCCTCCGCTTCGCCCTCGGGTCCCTCAATGGCCGGCGGCTGCGGCGCCGCCGGAATCTCGGGGCGTCGCCTCTCCCCTCGCTTCTTAACAGCCAGTCCGGCCACGGCGACGAGGCACAACAGGACTATGGCTCCAACAACGTAGTAGATCGTATCGTTCACGCTGCCAGTCTCCCAGACTCCGGCGCCGATCGCACCGGAACGCAGCCAAGAGTAATCCGATCCACGGCCGGCCGGGGCGCAAACGGGCCCCTCATGCGGACGCCTCTCCGGCCCGTACAGAGACAGTTGACAAAGACCCTTCTAGAAGAGAGCGCCCGCGCGGGGCCCTCAGGGGCCCGGACGACGTGCAGACGGAAAGAAGCCACCCTTCGTGAGGGCGGCTTCTTTCGAATACCGGGCGGCTAAGCGCTGAAACTGCGGATTCGCGTGAAATCCGCACTCGCACATGCCCTGCGCGCTATGCGGATTTCACGCGCCTGGCATGGGAGGCCTTGGCGGTCTTCACCTTCGGAAGCTTCGGCTTGACTTGGGCGACGGCGCCTTTTTCAGCGTCAACGACCCTGCTTATCTGGGAACTGACGTCCTCTGGCGTGTAGTAGGCCGTCTCGTCTTCCGGGAAGGCTGCGAAGAGCTCTCCCAGCGACGCGTCATTCATCTGCACTTCGAAGTCTTCGACTCCGAGGTTCTCGGATCGCCAATTCGAAACCGACTCGGCGACCCAGCCTCTGACGTCCTCCTGGCGCGACGAAAGAATCATCCCGTAGAGGAGGCCCACTACAGCGAGGATGGCTATTACGACGAGGATCAGAATGAACACGCCTTCATTATTAGCCGAAAAGCTGGAAATCTCTAAGAACAAGTACCCAAAAACAACGTGAAATCGATTACAGAAGCGGAAATGATATCACATCGTTATATTCCGTCAAAGCCATGACCAATGAGCGACTTCGCGGGAACTTTCGGGCGCATGCGAACGTTGTGTACACCGAAGTCCGCTCCGAGGAGCCCTCGTTCGCCCCGAGGCTCCCAAATCCGTTGGAAAGCATTCACATCCGCTCGGAGGCCTTCCCGCTTTTTCGAAAGCATTCGCCTTCTTTCACAGCGATTCCCTTCAATTTGGGGGGCGTCACGCATGTTCGGACGTATTTACCTCCTTTTGAGCCGTTTTGCTTAGCTTGATTTTCGTTCGCTTGGCTTGATTTCCGTTCGAAGTGCCTCAGGCGGGCGACACGTCGCGCAGGCGCTGCGAAACGACCGAGGAAACGCCGTCTTCCCGCATGGTCACGCCGTAAAGCGTGTCTGCCGTTTCCATCGTCCGTTTCTGATGGGTGACGACCAGCAGCTGAGACGAGCTTTGGAGCTCGGAGAATATCTCGATCAGGCGGGACAGGTTGACGTCGTCAAGCGCCGCCTCCACCTCGTCCATCACGTAGAACGGCGAAGGCCGGGCCATGAAGATGGCAACGAGGAAGGCCACGGCGGTGAGCGAACGCTCGCCTCCCGAAAGAAGGGAGAGCCGCTTGACCCGTTTGCCCGGAGGACGCGCCTCTATTTCGACGCCGGCGGCGAGAACGTCGTCGTCGGTGAGGACGAGGCGGCCCTGCCCGCCCGGAAATAGGCGTGCAAATACTTCCGCGAAGCACTCAGACACGTCCTCTATCGCGCTCGTCATAACTTCCTGCACGCGCTTGTCGATCGTGCGGACGATTCCAAGAAGGTCCTCGCGCGTCCGTTTGAGATCCGCCAACTGCTCGGCTAGGTACTTTTGCCGCTCTTCGAGGGCGGCGTGCTCTTCGAGGGCGAGGGGATTGATCTTCCCGAGGCGGGCCATGCCAGACTCGGCCTTCTTCAGGCGCTTTTCCTGCTCTTCGCGCACATACGGAGCCTCGGCTCCCTCGCCGAGGGGAATCGGACGGTGCGGTCCGAACTCCTCGATCAGCACAGGAGCCTCGACTCCGAGTTCCTCGAGGGACTTCGAGGCAAGCTGCTCGTATCGCATCCGGGTTTCAGCCCGAAGCAGTTCGTGGCGATGCGCGGCGTCTTCCAGCTCGCGCAAAGCGGCGTTCGCCTCGTCGAGCTCCCGCCGAACGGCCTTCAGGGCGGAATTGCGAAGCTCACGCTCCTCTTCCCCGCTCTTTCGCCTCCTCTCCGCCGATTCGCGCACCCGCTGCGCTACTGCCAAGGCTCGAGAAGCCCAGTCGGCCACACGGCCCGCCATCTCCGCCGCGTGCTCCCTGCGTCGGGCTTGACGCTCTTCGCGTTCGATCCTTTCCGCGAGCGCCTGCGCGCTTTTCATGAGGGCGTCGGCGCGTCCGGCGACGGCTCGCAGTCGTTCCTCGCCCGTTCGCAGAGCCAGCCGCGCCTCTGTTTCACGGTGACGGCGCTCGCGCGTGCGCTCATGGGCGGCGCGCTGGGACTCCGCGGCACGGGCAGCGCGTTCCGCGAGGTCGTCGGGGTCCGCCAGCGCGGCGTCGCGCCGAGCGGACAGAGACTCGAGGTCCTCCCGCCTGCTGCGCAGCTCGACGTCGATGGCGTCCAGGCGCGATGCGTTTGACTCTGCTTCGCTGCGCGACGCCGAAAGGGACTGCCTCAAAACGCCCAACTGCGCTGCCGCCGCAGCCTCGCGCGAATCCCGGGCGGCAAGCTCCGCCCCGGTCTCCTCGTGTTCCGAACGAGCTTTGGCGAGCCGCTCCTGACAGCGACGCACGCCTTCCTCGGCCGTCTCGGCTTCCCGGCGGGCTTTCTCCGCTTCCCGCTCTGCGCTCTCGAAAGCCGCTCTGCGAGCCAAAGTCGAAGCCCGCGAAACCTCACCGCCGCGCGCAAATTCGCGGTCGATCACGTCTCCCGCGAGCGTTGCCGCGGCCGGAGCCCCCGCCTGAATCAAAAGACGAGCAGCCTCGAGGTCGCGGGCAAGGGCGTATTCGGCGAGGAAACTCGCGATCGCGTCAGCCGAAGAGCCGCTTGCGCGGACCACGTCGCACGCGGGCACCGCGCGATCCGGCCCCAAGCCCGCCGCCGCGATGGCTTCGCGCACAAGGCGCTCCGCACTTTCCGGCCTCGCCCCGCCGGGGTGGACGAGGTGAAGCCGTCCGGCCTCGGCCTCGCGGGCCGCTTGCACCCCGCCGATCGCGCC
>NZ_DBHHEV010000044.1:0-19730 GCF_057238965.1 Peptidiphaga sp. | reverse complement strand
CGACACTCCGCTGAGAGAAGCATGTATATAAGGCCTGCTGAGGAACAACCACCCGAAAATAAGCATGGTGAAAGCGACGATGAGCACGCGAAGCGTGACGAATGTTATCTTTGCCATGGGGTACCTAGTTTGTGACGGCCAGTATCTGGGCGGTCGATTGCGTTTGCGGATCAGTTTAATTGTGGAGTGATTTTAAGGTGGACCAGTGTTTTAGCATCGTGACCGTCAAACGAGAACGGAACAATTCTGTTATAGGCCGCGAACGCGTTGTCGATCATCGTGATCGAGTGATGTCACGGCACTAAGCGAAGGCGTGGCATGCGGAAATTGCAGCGCCGGGCCGATTGGCTTCAGCAAGTAAAATCCGCGAGTTTTCAGTTGTGTGAATCGACGTTATGGGTTGTGCTGATGTGAGCTTGCGACTCCCGTTCGTGGGATTCGTTCGCCCGATGGTCACTAGCCTATAGTGCGGAAAGAATCGACGCAAGCCCTTTCTTTAGTTGTGAGTTGTTTCACTTTAGATTAGGAGCGGTAGCCGTCTGGCGGCTGTCCGTTCCGGGGTCCGTGCCTTGGCGCGCATTCGCCCTTAGGCGGGCGACATCCCCTCAGCCAAATATCGAGGAATCGTGCCCGATTGGCGCAGTCGCCAGGTCGAGCCTTGCCTCTTTGCCGGGGCCGAGAGGCCTCTGGCCAGTTAGACGCCGTCGTTGATTGGCTTGCTGCGCTGGACGTATTTTAGCGACGCCAGAAGAGCTTCCGCCTGCTGTCTTTCGCTCGGCCTCAGTTTGCGTGCGCTTTAGACTGTTTGCGTGCTACTTGGATTTTTTGGCGTGCGGGCTGGTTCGCACCGTCCAAGTCGCTGTCCAAGTGGAAGTGTTCCGCAAGCTGGGCCTAGCCTGTCTGCGTGGAGGCCAGTTCCAATGCAGAGCCTCCGTGAGGGAGTAAGTAACGCCTGGCCTGTTTGCACGGAGGCTAGTCAATCGCCTCGTTCCGCTCAGCCTTCAGCCGCGACGACGCGGACCTCGATCCGTCTTCCGTTCGGCAGGTCCATCGCCACGACGTCGCCGTCGCTCAGCCTGTGGCCCCGCCGGGTTTCGACGACGCCGTTGACGACGATCTCTCCAGCTCTCACCAGCTCGGCGGCCTCAGCGCCGCTTCCTGCCAAAGAGGCGTACTTGACAAACTGCCCGAGTCTGATCGGCAGATTGACTTCGACGTCTTCCATCGTTCCTCCTGTGTGACGGTGTCGGGCACTCGAAGAGCAGGTTCTTCTCGGCGCCGCGCGGGCGGCTTGGCAGGCTGAAAGCCTCCGGGCTCAAAGGTTAGGTCCCCGCGTCGGCCGGGGCGTTCCCGAACCCGAACGGCAGGATCTCGAACCCGGTTGGCGGGTTCATGGACCTGGGCTGCAGGTTTCCGGACAACGCGCCCACAAACCCCGTCGGCGGGCTCTTTCGGACCAGGGCGACTGGCCTTTAAACCTGGGCGGTTGGCTCCACCGGATGGTTCTCGGGTTCGCAGCCGCGACGTTTTTTCCTTCTGCGGGAAAGGATACAGCCCACGGCCGCGGCAAGCGCCAAAGCGCAGAAGACGGCGATTCCCGCGGGGGAGCCCGCCGCTGCGGCCACGGCGGCGTTCCACACGGCAAAGCCGACGGTCGAATAGATGAGCGCCCAGGCCAGCCACCCGGGGAATGCGGCCAGATTGTATTTGGGCCAGGAAAGCCCGACGACCCCCGCCGCGACGTTGACGACCGTCTGAATCCCAATCGTCAGGTAGGCCAGGGAAATGACGATCCACCCGCGTTTCTTGATGTTGTCCATTGCCCGCTGCGTTCGCTTTGCGTTGGCCCACTGCCACGCTCGGCGTCGAAAGCCGCCCGACGGCTCTCTGCCGGAGATCGTCACCCGTCTGCCGTAGCGTCCGATTCCGTAGACGAGGTTCGATCGCGACGCAACGAGCAGCGTCAGCGTGAGGAAGACGAGAGGGAACGGCCCCGTCGACGTGAATTCGCCGATGCTCTTGAACATGTCCAGATTGTAACCCAAACGTCTTTGCGACACTATCGTGAGGGTGCTGGACTAAACGTTGCAGTTGCAGAAGAATCTATGCGACGCCTTCAAGCTTCGCCTCCTGTTTCCCAGCGGAATCATTGCGGTAGGGCGTGCTCATTGCCTTAAACTGCCGTCTCGCTTCGCGGTTGGCGTTTACGGTTTTGTCGCAGGCGCCCGACGCTTGCGCAGACGTCCGCCGCTTGGTCCACAGGCGCCTGCCGCCCTGCTCAGCTGCGTTTCGTCCCGCTTGGGTCAGCGGCGCTTCTCCCCGCCCGCGCACGTCGAGCACGTTCCCATGAGCTCGAGGGTGTGCTCGACGTCCACGAAGTCCGCCTCGGCGGCGATCTGCCGCGCCCACGCCTCGATTTGAGGGCCGGCCACTTCGACCGTTCTTCCGCATATTCTGCAAACCAGATGGTGGTGATGCTCGGTGGAGTCGCAGGAGCGGTAGAGGAGCTCTGAGTCGGTGCGCAGAACGTCGACTTCCCCCTCGTCCAAGAGGACCTGGAGGGTGCGGTAGACGGTCGCCAAGCCGATCCTGGAGCCCGACTTCGCGAGGTCGTCGTGCAACTGCTGTGCGGAAACGAAAGAGGAAAGCTCCTCCAGGCGTTGTGCTATCGCCTGGCGCTGGGCTGTGTTTCGTGTTCGTCCCATGTGACTGCTTTCTTCGGCCTGCGGCGGATGCAAAGCGCGAGAACGGCGCGGCCTGTCGCGACAATTGTATATGTTCCGATAAGCAGGGTCACGATCGTCGCTCCGGGCGCGAGCCTGACGAAATAGGTGGTTGCGAGCCCGACGACGCAGGCGAGCACCCCCAAGGCCATGGCTATCCCCATCGTTTTGTTGAACGACGAGGAAAGCAGCTGCGCGATGGCGACGGGAACGATCATGATCGCCGAGACCAGGAGCACGCCGACCACACGCATGGCCACCGAAACCGTCAGAGCCGCGACCACAGCGACGAGGATGTTGAGCGTTCTCACGCGCAGGCCGCAGGCCTTCGCAAAGTCTTCGTCATGCGAAAGGGAGAAAAGCGGGCCGCGCAGGCCCAGCCCGAAAAGCAGGACGAAGGCCGAGAGAACCGCGGTGTAGAGGACCTCGTCGGGGGAGACGGTCGCGATCGAGCCGAAAAGGTAGCTTGTCAGCTTCTCCGTGTTCCCGCCGGCCAGCGAGATGATGATGACGCCCAGGGCGATTCCCCCGTAAAAGAGCATCGCGAGGGCGACGTCGCCGCCCGTGCGCCCCTGGGCGCGCACAACCTCGATGAGAACTGCGCCGATGACCGACGCCGCAATAGCCCCCGGTATCGCCAAGGAGTCCTTCGGGTCGAGGCCGAAGACGCTCGCCGCCAGCCAGCCGACGGCCACCCCCGTCAAGGCGACGTGCCCGATCCCGTCGCCCATGAGGGCCATCCCGCGCTGAACGAGGTAGGTGCCGACCACCGGCGCGGAGACCCCCACCAGTATGGCAACGATAAAGGCCCGCTGCATGAACGGCGCCTCGAGCATCTCTCGGATCGTTTCAAGCGTCACGATGGATCCATCCTCAGAGTCGGTGCGTGGTGTGCCTGCCAATCGGCGGAGTCGTGCGGGTGGACGTGGTCGTGCCCAGGATGGTCGTGGCCCGGAGGCGGCGGGGGAGGCGCGCCGTCGTGAACGACGCGCCCGCCCTCCAACACGACGGCCCGCTCGACTATCGGCTCCAATTCGCCCATTTCGTGGAGCACGGTGACCAGCGTCGTGCCGCGCTCGCGAAGCTCGGAGAGGATCGAGGCGAGTGCCCGCCTAGAATCACGGTCGATTCCCGCCAGGGGCTCGTCCAGAAAGAGCAGATCGGGCTCGCGCACGAGCGCCCTGGCGATGAGCACCCTTTGCGCCTGGCCTCCGGAGAAAACCTGGACGTGGTCGCGGGCCCTGTCCTCGAGGCCGACGGCGGAGAGGGCCTCCAACGCCTTGCGCTTGGCCCTTGGGCCGACGTCGGCCCACAGGCGGCCCCGCCCGAGCAGCCCCGAGCGGACGACCTCCAGGGCCGTCGCCGGAACGCCCGATGAGGCGGTCACCCGTTGAGGGACGTACCCAATCCGAGACCAGGGAACGGACCTTCTGAGAGCGACGCTCTCCCCGAAAAGCTCGACGTTTCCGACGGATGCCGGAACGATGCCGAGAATGGCGCGCACCAGCGTCGATTTGCCCGAGCCGTTGGCCCCCAGGAAGGCGACGGATTCGCCTGAGGAGACGCTCAGGGCCACGTCGTCGAGGATGCGCGAGCCGCCCAAATGGACGGCGAGGCCCTCCACGGCCACGGGAATGGCGTTCATCGTTCTCCTGTCTGCGCGCCGATCATGCGTCCGTCGGCACGGCGATCCTATGCTCTGCGGGCACGGCAATCATATGTCCATCCGCATGTCCGTCGGCTGCATGTCCGTCGGCGCCCCGGTCACACGCCTGTCTGCGTGCCGACCGGTGCGCCACCGGCCTCGCGCGGTCACTTGGTCACTTGCAGGCGAGGGCCTTCTTGAGCGCCGTCAGGTTGTCCGTCATGGCCGCCTCGTAGTCGCCCTTCTCGGGCTTGGACTCGAGCGGGCTGAGAACGGCGGTGACGGTTTTCGTTTCCTTAGCGAGAGTCTCGGCGGGCTTGCCGCTGACGAGCTCCTCGGTGAAGATCGTCGTGGTCCCGTTCTCTTGAACGTACTTCTTGACCTTGGCCAGCGTGGCCGGGCTTGGCTCGGACTCTGGGTCGATTCCGGACAGGCCCACTTGAGAGAGCTTGTAACGGTCCGCCAAGTAGCCGAAAGCGGTGTGCGTCGTGACGATCGAGCGGCGTTCGCAGGTGGCCAGGCCGGTCTGGAAAGACTTGTCGAGCCCGTCGAGCTTCTTCTGAAGAGCCTCGTTGTTCTTCTTGTAGGCGTCGGCGTGGCCGGGGTCCTTCTTCGACAGTTCGGCCGTGATCGCATCGGCGGCGCGCTTCATCCGAGCGGGGTCGAGCCAGAAATGAGGGTCGGCGGCGTCGTCGCCGTGATCGTGGCCCTCCGCGTGGTCGTGTTCTTTCCCGTCTTCGTGGCCCTTTTCTTCGTCGTCCTTCTTGGCTTCGCCGTCTTTCTTGTCGCCGTGGTCGTGCTCGTGCTCGAGGAGGCCTTCGTGGTGGACCAGGTTGACGTTTTTCGTCAGATCGACCGCCGACACATCGCTCAGGGAGCCGACGGCGTCGTCAAGAGACGGCTGGAATCCCTTGACGTAAAAAAGCGCCTTCGTTTTGTTCAGCTCGGCGATCTGCTTCGTGCTGATTTCGAACTCGTGCGGCTCGGCGCCCGCGGGGGTGACGGAAGAGACGTCGACGTGGTCGCCGCCGATCTGCTGCGTGAGCCACTGGATCGGATAGAAAGAGGCGGCCACTTTCAGCTTCCCGGAGGATCCGCCCTTCGAATCGTCGGAGGAATCCGAGCAGGAGGCAAGCCCGAGGGCGAGGGTCAGCGCGGACATGGCCGCGACGATGCGTGTACGATGTTTATTAAACATGAGAACCATTATCAGCCTTGTCTCGAAATGCTGTCAAAAGATGCCTCTTGTTTGCCGACGGCTCGCGTTTTGTTTGCCGACGGCGCGCGTTGTCTGAAGCAATTTTCTAACTGCGGAAGCGGTTATACGGCCGATCCGGCGGTTTGCCCTTGGGCGTTCTCCGATCGGCAGGGGCTCTGATCAAGGGGTGTGCGGGCTGTGTGGAAAACCCCATCCTCGGCCGGCGCCGCGCGAGCGATCGCCGGTAGAATCGAGAGGACTCCGCGTCGTCCAGGCGCGGCAACGAAAGGAGCGCAGCTCTATGGCCAAGCAGGCCCCCTCGAAACTCGACAGCGTCATCGCCCTGGCGAAGCGGCGCGGCTTCGTCTTCCCTTGCGGCGAGATATACGGCGGCACGAGATCCGCGTGGGACTACGGCCCGCTGGGCGTCGAGTTGAAGGAGAACATCAAGCGGCAGTGGTGGCGGCACATGGTCACGTCGCGCGACGACGTCGTCGGCCTCGACTCGTCGATCATCCTTCCCCGCGAGGTGTGGGTCGCTTCGGGCCACGTCGGCGTCTTCAACGATCCGCTCACCGAGTGCCTTTCGTGCCACAAGCGCTTTCGCGTCGACCAGATGCAGGAGGAATTCGCCGAGAAGAAAGGGATCGAAGACCCCGATTCGGTGGAGCTTGCCGAGATCGCCTGCGGCAATTGCGGCACGCGCGGCCAATGGACGGAGCCACGCGACTTCAACATGATGCTCAAGACCCACCTGGGGCCGGTCGAGGACGAATCGGGCCTCCACTATCTGCGACCCGAGACGGCGCAGGGCATTTTCGTCGATTTCCAGAACGTCATGACGTCGGCCCGCAAGCGCCCCCCGTTTGGAATCGGTCAGATCGGAAAGTCCTTCCGCAACGAGATCACGCCCGGAAATTTCATTTTCCGCACGCGCGAGTTCGAGCAAATGGAAATGGAATTTTTTGTCAAGCCCGGAACCGACGAGGAATGGCACCAGTATTGGATCGACGAGCGGCGCAACTGGTACGTCGGCCTGGGAATCGACCCCGAGAATCTTCGGCTGTACGAGCATCCGCAGGAGAAGCTCTCCCATTATTCCAAGCGGACGGTCGACATCGAGTACCGTTTCGGCTTCCGCGGATCCGATTGGGGCGAGCTCGAAGGGATCGCCAATCGCACGGACTTCGACCTGTCGACGCACACCAAGCATTCCGGCAAAGACCTGTCCTATTTCGACCAGGCCAGCGGCGAACGTTGGATTCCCTACGTCATTGAGCCCGCTGCCGGTCTGACCCGCTCCCTCATGGCCTTCCTCGTCGAGGCCTACGCGGAGGACGAGGCCCCCAACGCCAAGGGCGGGGTCGACAAACGCGTGGTGCTCCGGCTCGACCCGCGCCTCTCGCCAGTCAAGGCGGCCGTTCTTCCGCTCTCGCGCGACGAGCGGCTTTCGCCGTTGGCGCGCGAGCTGGCGGCTGCGCTCCGCAAGAACTGGAACGTCGATTTCGACGACGCCGGCGCCGTCGGCCGCCGCTATCGCCGCCAGGACGAGATCGGCACGCCTTTCTGCATCACCGTCGATTTCGACTCCCTCGAAGACCGTTCCGTGACCATTCGCGACCGCGACACGATGGAGCAAGTCCGCATTCCGATCTCCGACGTCGAGGGATGCCTCGCCGGTAAGCTGGTTGGGTGTTGACGGGCCACGGCCATTCGCATTCGGGCCCCCTGGACATCGCCCCGGGGGCACGCAGGCGCGTTTCGGCGATTCTGGCCGCCGTCGTCCTGCCGTTGGCTATAGCCACAGCCGTTCTGCTCGTGGCCCTGTGGCCGAAAGGGGAGACGCCCGTCGGCTCGCGGCCCCTGTACTCCAACGGCGCACAAGCCGTGACGGGCGAGGTCACGTCGGTCGGCAAAGTCGATTCCTCTGGCCAGACGCCCGTGAAGATGAAGGTCGACGGCGTGGACGTGCCCGTCCACGTCCCGCCGGAGATCATTGCCAACGGGCTCGACGTCGGCGACGAGATTCGGGCGATCTTCAATCCCGCCGCCCTCGAAAGCGGCACGGCCTACGTTTTCACCGATTTCGTCCGCACCCATCAGATGTTGTGGCTGTTGGCCGTGTACGTCGCAGTGGTTTTGGCGGTGGCGCGGTGGAAAGGCGCCATGGCCCTCGCGGGCCTCGGCGTGTCCCTCGCCGTCGTCGGGGCGTTCATGGTGCCTGCGCTGACGGTCAGCGAGCATCCGGTGCTCGTCATACTGGTCGGCGCCGCGGCGATGATGTTCGCCTCGATCTACTTGGCCCACGGGATTTCGATTCGAACGACGACGGCCGTCATCGGCACCTTCGCGGGACTGGTCATCACGACGGGCGTGGCGTGGTGGGCCGTCGGGGCGGCCAACCTCACGGGTGCCCTTTCCGACGACGCGCGCATCCTGGCCGGCGAGCTGCCCAACGTCCAGCTCCAGGCGATTCTGCTCGGCGGGGTCATCCTCGCCGGACTCGGCGCGCTCAACGACGTGACGATCACGCAGGTCTCCACCGTGTGGGAGCTCCACACGGCGAACCCGCGCCTGACGCGCCGAAGGCTCGTCAGCCAGGGAATGTCCGTCGGACGCGATCACATCGCCTCAACCGTCTACACGCTCGCCTTCGCCTATGTCGGCACGGCTCTCACGCTGCTCGTCGCCGCCGCGCTCATGCAACGGCCCGCCGCCGACCTCGTCCAGCTCGGCGAAATCGCCGAAGAGATCGTGCGCACCTTGGCCGCGTCCATCGGCTTGGTGCTCGCCATCCCGCTCACGACGGCCGTCGCCGCCGTCCTCGCTCCCGTCGCTCCGACCGCCGCACGGTCAGCCGACGACGATCCCGAAGGCGATTCGGGCGACGGCGACGCGGAGGAAACCGCCGACGCGCAGGAGGCCTGGAACGATGCCGACGGAATCTGGGACGAGGACGAGGAAGCCTGGGACGGCGAGCCGGCCGGCGGCCGGAAAGCTGGCAGCCCCTATGCGCGCGACCGTCGCGAAGAATTCGAATACGACGGCGCCGAGATAGACAGGGCGACTCGGGGAGACGGCCCATGGCCGCAATGAGGGCCGCCCTGTCGCCAGCGCCGAAAGCCCCTGCGCCGCCTGCCATGAAACCCGTTGCGGCTGGCGCGTCCGGCCTGGCTTTCGGGCCATTGCGCCTTCGAACCCCCGTCATGCTGGCACCCATGGCCGGCGTGACCAACCCGCCCTTCCGTCGACTGTGCAGAGAACAGGCCGAAGAGGGCCTCGCCCTGGCCGGGGCCGATCCCGCGCCGCGGGGGCTCCCGGGAACCGACGCGCCAGGCGGCTTATGGGTGTGCGAGATGATCACCTCGAGGGCTCTCGTCGAGCGCAACCCCGAGGCGATGAACATGATCAAGCCCGATCCCGGGGATCCGGTCCGCTCGATCCAGCTCTACGGCGTCGAGCCGAAAACCTCCGCCGCCGCCGTGGCAATGCTGGTCGGCGAGAACAGGGCCGACCACATCGACCTCAATTTTGGCTGCCCCGCGCCGAAGGTGACCCGCAAGGGCGGGGGATCGGCGCTTCCGTGGAAGCTTGACCTCTTCCGCGAGATCGTTTCGGCCGCCGTCGAGGCCGCCCAGCGCGCAAGCGCGGGCCGTGACGGCGAAGATCCGAGTGGGAATCGACGACGGCCACACCACTTTCCTCGACGCCGCGAGAATCGCCGAGGATGCGGGAATCGCAGGCCTCACGCTGCATGCGCGCACGACGGCCCAGCATTATTCGGGCAGCGCCGATTGGGGGCGCATCGCCGAGCTGGCGGAGGCCACAAGCCTGCCGGTGCTGGGAAACGGAGACGTTTTCGAGGTTGAGGACGCGGTGCGCCTCATGGCCGAAACGGGGTGCGCCGGCGTGGCCGTCGGGCGAGGATGCCAGGGCAGGCCGTGGCTGTTTCGCGAGCTCGCAGCGCGCCTGCACGGGTGCGGAGAGGTTGCCCGGCCGGGGCTGAGCGACGTCGTCGCCATGATCGAAAGACACGGCCAGCTTTCCTACGAGCACTTCAACGGGGACGAACACCGGGCCATGAGGGAACTGCGCAAGCACATCGGCTGGTACCTGCGCGGATTCGCGGTGGGAGGCGAGAGCCGCAGGGAGCTTGCGCTCGTGTCGACCCGCGAGGAACTCCACGACCGCCTGGCGCGGCTTGACCTTGACCAGCCCTACCCGGAGGCGGCCGAAGGCCCGCGCGGGCGGGCCGGCGGGCCGAAGCGCCCGCACGTTCCCGACGGGTGGCTCGATTCGCGCGAGCTGAGCCCGGCGGACCGGGCAAGAATCGCACGGGCGGAAATCAACGTCTCGGGAGGTTGAATGAACGCGCGCGAACGCTGGATCGACGAACCGGCGAAAAAGTCCAGCCGCACCGAATTCGAACGCGACCGCGGAAGGGTGCTCCATTCCTCCGCGCTCAGGCGGCTCGGCGCAAAAACCCAGGTGCTCGGACCCGAATCGGACGATTTCATCCGCACGCGCCTGACCCATTCCCTCGAGGTCGCCCAGATCGGGCGCTCCCTCGCGATCAACCTCGGCGCCGACCCGGACATCGTCGAAACCGCCTGCCTCTCCCATGACCTCGGCCATCCGCCTTACGGGCACAACGGCGAGCGGGCCCTCGCCGACGTCGCCGCATCGATCGGCGGATTCGAGGGAAACGCCCAGACCTTCAGGATTCTCACGCGACTGGAGCCGAAGATGATCGCGCCCAGCGGGCGGCACGTCGGACTCAATCTCACTCGGGGCACGCTCGACGCCGTCGTCAAATACCCGTGGGGCGCGGGCTAGGGCCCCCTTCGCGAGGACGGATCGCCCACGCCGAAGTTCAATTTTTACTCCGACGACGCCGATGTTTTCGCCTGGGTGCGCGACGGCGCCGGCGAAGGCAGATGCGTCGAAGCCCAGATGATGGACCTCGCCGACGACATCGCCTACTCGACCCACGACGTCGAAGACGGGATCGTCCGGGGGCTCGTCCGCACGGATCGGCTGCGAGACCCGGCCGAGCAAAATCGGATTGTCGAGGCCACGTGCCGCTGGTACGGCTTCGCCGACGGCGACGCGCTGGGCGCGGCGCTCGAACGCCTGCTGTGCCAGGAGAGCTGGCCGGCCGAATTCGTCGGGACCTACGCGCAATTGGCGCAGGTCAAGGACCTGACGAGCGATCTCATCGGGCGCTTCATATCGGGAGTGTGCGATGCCACCGCCTCGGCCCACGGAACCGGATCCCTCCGCCGGCACTCCGGCGGCCTCGTCATTCCCGAGGCGACCCGCGAAGAGATCATGCTGCTCAAGGGGCTGGCCGTCTACTACGTCATGCTGCCGCGCGAGAGCGAGCCCCTCTACTACGAGCAGCGCACGGTCGTCTACGATCTGGTGGACGCGCTCAACGGCAGCCCCGAGCGGCTGGAGCCGCAATTTCTCGAACAGTGGAATACGGCGGGCGGGGACGCGTCGGGGAGGCTTCGCGCCGTCGTCGACCAGGTTGCGAGCCTGACGGACCAGTCCGCCCGCCAGTGGCACTCGCGCCTGTGCGGCTTCCTGCGGAACTGACGCCGGACGGCTTGCCGGCGCCGACTCGCGGGGCTCGCATGGCCTGCCGAGGGGGCTTGGACAGTTTGTCGGACGTCCTGCCGGGCGGCCCGGATAGAATGGTGGCATGGCGGGGTTGATCAGGCGAGAGGACATCGACGAGGTTCGTTCGCGCACGCGGATTGAGGACGTCGTCTCCCAGTATGTCCAGCTGCGCCCCGACGGCGTCGACTCACAAAAGGGCCTGTGCCCCTTCCACGATGAGAAAACGCCCTCTTTCCATATCCGGCCGCACATCGGCAGGTGGCATTGTTTCGGATGCGGCGAAGGAGGCGACGTCATCTCCTTCGTCGAACGAATCGAGCATGTGTCTTTCGTCGAGGCGGTGGAGATCCTCGCCCGAAAGGCCGGCGTGGAGCTTCGCTACGAGAACGACGGGCGGCGCGAACGCGGCGACTCCGGAGCCACGCGCCAGCGCCTCATCGACGCCCACCGGGTCGCGGTGGACTTCTACATGGCCCAGCTGGCCTGCCCCCAGGGCGAGGCGGGGCGGCGGATGCTCGACCAGCGCGGCTTCGACGCCGCAGTGATCGAGCGCTTCAAGGTCGGATACTCGCCGAACTCGTGGGACGGCCTGCTCAAAGAGCTGCGGCGCCGCGGATTCACCGAACGTGAAATAGCCGCCTCGGGGCTGGCGAGCCAGGGAAACCGAGGCCAGTACGACCGCTTTCGCGGGCGCCTCATGTGGCCGATCATGTCGATCACCGGCGACCCGATCGGCTTTGGCGCGCGCAAGCTCTCGGACGAGGACAACGGCCCGAAGTATCTCAATACGCCGGAGACCGCGATCTACAAGAAGTCCCAGGTGCTCTACGGGCTCGACATGGCTAAGCGCGCCATCTCCCAGCAGCGGAGAATCGTCGTCGTCGAGGGGTACACGGACGTCATGGCGGCCCAGCTCGCGGGCGTCGAGACGGCCGTCGCCACGTGCGGCACCGCCTTCGGCTCCGAGCACGTCAAGGTCGTCCGCAGGCTCATCGGCGACGGGGCCGATCCGGCTGCGGGGGTGATCCTGGGTTCCGGGGCGGCCTACGGCGGCGAGGTCATCTTCACCTTCGACGGCGACGCCGCCGGCCAAAAGGCCGCGCTTAAAGCCTTCCAGGAAGATCAGGCCTTCGCCGCGCAGACCTTCGTCTGCGTCGCGCCCGAGGGAATGGATCCGTGCGAGGTGCGCATGAACTACGGCGACGAGGCGGTGCGCGAGATTGTGGCGGCCCGCCGCCCGCTGTTCGAGTTTGCGATTCGCTCGGTGCTGACGGGCCTGCCGTTGAACAGCGCCGAAGGGAGGACCGCCGGGCTCCGCGCCGCCGCGCCGATGGTCGCTTCGATCCGCGACAGGGTGCTTCGCGGCGAGTACACGAGGCAGCTGGCGGGGTGGCTCGGCATGGACGAGGGCACCGTTCGCCGCGCCGTGCTTTCCTCCGGCCGCAGGCCCGCTTCCGGACGGCGGCAGGAAGGCGGACAGAGACGGCCGAACGGCGGCGCTCAGGACGGGCAGGAGCGCCCCGCCCCCGTTCTCGCGCCGAGGGCGACGGTGCGGGACCCCGTGGAGAGGGTCGAGAGGGAGGCCCTCGGGATATACCTTCAGCTGCCGGGCCTCGCGGGCTCGGCGCAGATGGACGAACTGCCCTCCCAGACCTTCACCGTGCCCGTCCACCGCCGCGTGCACGAGGCGATCCGGGCCGCCGGGGGCGCCGCCTCCTACGACAAGCGCGTCGCCGAGCTCTCGGCGAACGGCGTCCCTTTGGAGAAGGCGGAGGAGGCCGCCGCAGGGTGGTACGTCGAGAGGGTCATCGAGAACGCCGACGACGTCGTCAGCCGAGCCGTGGCCCAGCTCGCCGTCGAAACGCTTCCCGAGAGCCGGCCAGACCGAGTCGAGCGGTACGTGTGGGGGATAGCCGTGTCCCTCATCAGGCAGGGAATCACCCGCCAGATCGGCGATCTGCGCTCGCGACTGCAGCGCACGCCGCCCAACGACCCGCAGTATTCCGCGCTGTTCTCGCGGCTCATCGAGCTGGAGGAACAGCGCCGTGCGTGCGACGCTCAAATCGAGTGATCTACGCTGCTGCGAATCGCGGTGACGTCGTCGAGGAAATCCGGCTAAGATATGAGGGCCGGTTTCCGGCGCGCCCCTGTAGCTCAGTTGGTTAGAGCAGTGGACTCATAATCCATCGGTCGCGGGTTCAAGTCCTGCCGGGGGCACACCAGAGAGGCAAAGCCGCAAAGCCGCCTGGAGTTTTCGGTCTTGAAGCGGAGCGGCGTCAGTCGCCGAAAAGCTTCGCCAGAGAATCGTCGGCCACACGCGAAGGGCGGAATTCGACGATTGCGTGCTTGGCCAAGCCGCGAAGGGCAAATGGGTCGTTCGCCACCGCAGCCTCGATTTCTTCACGAGGACGGTTCGCCGCGAGAATCACTCCGCCCGTGCGCGGCTCGCGACGCCCTGACGCAAGGAAGCGACCTGCGGCATAGTTTTCATTGAGCCAGATTTTATGTGCGTCGAGGGCTGAGTCGATGTCTTCCAATTCGGACGTATAGTCGATGAGGATCACATACATGCCGAGATTTTAAGGCACTTTCGTCTTTGCGCGCGACGGCCCTTTCGAGGCCCTGCTTGGGGAGAGCAGACCATCGCGAGAGGGATGCGGGGCCTTTAGGATGGCAGCATGAAGATGAACAACATAGTCGCATGTGTGCCCGTGTCCAATATTGAGGAGGCAGTCGCCTGGTATCAGGCCGCCTTCGAGCTCGGCGCTCCGCATTCGATGCCGATGGAAGGGATCGTCGAGTTCAACCTCGGCCGCTTTTGGCTCCAGCTTTTCGAATCGCCCGAGACGGCCGGCGCCGAGGGCATCACGCTCGTTCTGGGAGTCGACGACGCCCGGGCGGAGCAGCAACGTCTCGCAGACCTCGGATTTTCGGTGACCGAGATCGAGACGATCGACGAAGTCGTCGACGTATTCAATCTCATCGATCCAGACGGCAATGCCTACTCGATCGTCCTCGAGGCCGCGGCGGACTGAGAGCGGCGAGGCGGGCTGAGAAATCTCCAGCCCGCCCCGGACCTTCCTACGGAAGCCGGCATTTACGCGGCCTCGTTGCCGAGACTCGCGCGTGCAGGAGCCTCGGTCGCCGGCCCGGTCGCTTTGACGCGTCGCCGATCAGCGGGCCGTCGGCTCAGTCAGCCGAGGCCTCGGATCCGCTGTCGTCTTCACGCCGACCCGTCTTCGTTTGACGCGTCGCTTTTGCCTTCGCCGCTCGCGTCTTGGGCGCTTCCGCTTTCGCCTCGTTCCTCGGATCCGCCTTCGCCGTTCGTCTGTTCCTCGGCCCGGCCGCCGCCGGAACTTTGCTCCGGAGTCTCGCCGTCTCCCTGCGACGGATCCTCGTAGGTGGGGGCGTCAGGGTCGGTGGCGTTGATGGCGTCGTACGACGTCGGCAGATCCTCCTCGGCGGCGATGGGAATCTCCTCGGTTCCCGTTTGCGCGGCCAGAACCTCGCTGACCTTGGACTCATATTCGCGCTTGCGCGCCTGCCGCGAAAGCCGGGTGAAGAACTTGTGCAGGTCGACCGTCGTCTCGATAGGCCGAGGCTTCGCCCTCCGGCTGTGGGTCGTCAGCTCGTCGAAGATCTCCGCCCGAAGGGCTCCCGAAACGTCGGTGACGATTGCCCGGGCGAACTCCTCGCCCCGGAGTCTGCGGCGTATCGCGTGCTCTGCAGCAAGCTGTTTCCACAGGGCCCAACACATGAGCACCATGACCACGGAGAACGGCAAGGCTGTGAGGATGGACAGCGTTTGCAGCGCCTTCATTCCCTCCTGGGAATCGCCGAATCCCAGCATGACGGCGGCAATGGCGCCGGACAGCGTCGCGAAGGTCAGGCGCGTGGCAAGAGGGGGGTTGGGGTTGCCGCCGGTCGAAAGCATCGACATGACGTAGGACCCCGAATCGGAGGAGCTGACGAAGAATATGATCACCACGATCATCGCCAGAATCGAAAGCCATCCGCCGATAGGCATCCCTTCGAAGACTCGGAAGAGTGCGATGTCGACGTTGACCGTCCCGTCGGGGCCAATGAGGTTCTTGGCGCCGAACATCTGCTGATAAAGGCCGTTTCCGCCAAGAATCGCAAACCACACGAACGTGACGAGCGTGGGGACGAGCATGACGCCGAGGACGAATTCGCGGACCGTCCGCCCTTTGGAGATGCGGGCGATGAAAACTCCGACGAAGGGAGACCAGCTGATCCACCAACCCCAGTAGTAAACGGTCCACTGAGAGAGCCACTCGGCCCCCTTGGCTCCGGCATAGGGGTGGGTTTCGAAGGACATCGAGATGAAATTCTGGAAATAGCTGCCAGAGTCCGTGACGAATCCGTTGAAGAGGAAGACCGTGGGGCCGAGAATCGCCACGAGGACGACGAGCAAAGCGGCCAGAACCAGATTGAGGTTCGAAATGAACTTGATGCCTGCGTCCAGCCCGCTGGCGACTGACAGGGCCGCCATGCCGGAGATGACCGCCACCAAAAGGATGAGCATTCCGTTGTCGATGTTCCATCCGGCGAGGAAATCGAAGCCGGCCGCGACCTGTTTGACTCCGAAGCCCAGCGATGTGGCGATTCCCACGAGCGTTCCAATGATCGCTATGACGTCGATGACGTCGCCGAGCTTTCCGTTGACGCGGTCGCCGAAGATCGGCCGCAGCGTCGAACGGATCGAGACCGGAAGCCCTCGGCGGTGGATGGCGTAGGCGATGGCCAGGCCCACGACGACGTAAATTCCCCATGCGTGCAAACCCCAGTGGAGGAAGGACTTGGTCATGGCTTCCGATGCCCGGTCTGTCGCGTTCGCGGCGTTTGAGCTTGGGGCGGGCTTGCCGAGGTGGGAGAGAGGCTCGGCCGCGCCCCAGAACACGAGGCCGATGCCCATCCCAGCGGCGAAAAGCATCGAGAACCAGGAGGTTCGAGAGTACTCTGGCTCGGCGTCGTCCGGCCCGAGGACGGTGTCGCCCTTCCTCGAAAAGGCCAGCGCGAAGCCGACGACGACGAAGAGGGCGACCGCCAGAATGTAGTACCAGCCCACGTTCGACACGACGACTTTCGAAATGCGGGCAATGACGTCGTTGACGCCCTTCGGCCAGAGGGCGGCGAGGACGACGAAGACGAGGGTTATGCCGACTGACGGCCAGAAAACCTGGTGGCGCAGAGCCAGAGAAACGCGGCTTCGGGAAGAGAACGCTTCGAGTTCGGCTCCGTCCTCGGGCCGGTGGGACTTTTCGGCGCCAGGGGGCTCCGTGCCGATCGATGCGTCGGCGGCTTTGACGTCCGTTGCGACGCCGCCGGCCTTCTCTTCATCTGCGCGATGTGGGGGTATGTTATGCGTGGACACAAGGAAACCTTCCTTTCGACCCGGATTTCTTTACCTTCCCATACTCGGCGGACAGCCCGCAATTTCAAGCTTTCGTTTCCGTGGGAAAGTCAGTGCAATATGGCGGGGATCGCTGAGAAAAGATGTCTTTTATTTCGTTTACGGATATTTTGATTGCCTAAAGGAGCGGGAGAAAGCTCACGGACGGCCAACGCTGACTCCCCTTTGGCCGCTCGCAGGATACCATCGAACTATGCCGCATCGACCTCCAGCGCCTACCGGGCGTCACTTCAAAGACGGACCGGAAAAAGCAGGCGTTCCAGTACGCCCGCAGGTGAGCCAGCCTGAGGAGCTCGATCCGGCCGAAGCCCGGCGCCGGGCGGCCGAACGGGCGGCCAGGGCCGCAGCGGCCTATGCCGCCCACACAGCCAACAGGGCCGCTTTTTTGGGAGAGGCGGAGGACACCGCCGTCATCCCGGTCACCCGGGAAGACCGAAAGCCGGGCGGCGAGGACGTCCGCGAACGCGCGGCAGAACGTGAGGAGCCGGCGCCCTCCGGCGCGCGCAAGGGCTCGGGTGAGGCCAAGAAACAGGCGGGCTCGCCCAAGAGCGTCGCACGCTCGTCCTTCGTCATGTTCCTGGGGAGCTTGGTTTCGCGTTTCCTGGGGCTCGTCCGCTCTCCGATCCTCCTTGGGGCGATCGTCGGCGTCACGACGCCGGCCGCCGACGCCTTCGCCGTGGCGAACAAGCTGCCGAACCTCATTTACATGATCATCGTCGGCGGCCTGGTCAACGCGGTTCTGGGGCCCTCGATCGTTCGGGCGACGAAGGAGTCCAAAGACGGCGGGGAGGCCTTCCTCAACAAGCTGCTCACGCTCTCGATCGTCTCCCTCGGCTCGGTGACCCTCCTGCTGACCTTGGGCGCGCCTTTCGTCGCGAAGGTTTTCGCCTCCACGATGGAGGGCAAGTGGTTCAACCTCACCGTCGCCTTCGCCTATTGGTGTCTGCCCCAGATTTTCTTTTACGGCATGTACACGGTGCTCGGCCAGATCCTCAACGCCCGGGAGAACTTCGGCCCGTACATGTGGGCGCCCGTGCTCAACAACGTCGTGTCCATTGTGGGATTTCTCGGCGTTCTCGGCGTTTTCGGCGGGGCCGAACGCGGAGGCATCGAGGAATGGGATTCGACGCGGGTCATGCTGCTCGGCGGGGTCTCCACCGCGGGCATCGCGGTGCAGGCCTTGGTTCTCGTTTGGCCGATGCACAACTTGGGCATCCGCTATCGCCCCGACTTCGCTTGGCGGGGCTCGGGCTTGGGGGAGGCCGGGAAAGCGTCGTGGTGGATGCTTCTCATGATGGTCTCCGGCATGGTCCCCACAATGCTCCTGTCGAATGTGGCTGCAGGAGCCCGCAGCCGCGCCGAGAGAATGGGACTCAGCGGCGACGTCGCTGGCAACGCGGCCTATGACAGCGCGTACGCGCTCTATTCCATGCCGACGTCGCTCATCGTCGTCTCGATCGCGACGGCGATGTTCACGAGGCTCACGAAGGCCGCCGTCGACGGCGACATGGCGAGGATGCGCCGGGACGCCTCAAAGACGCTGCGGATGGTCTCCACGCTCATGCTCCTTGCCTCTGCGGGCATGGTTGCCCTGGCGGTCCCCATCACGAGGATCCTCACCTTCACCGTTCCGCCGGACCAGGCTGTGGAGCTGGCGAAGGTCCTCATCGCCATGTGCATCGGGCTGGTCGGAGTGGGCGCGGTGAGCGTGCTCGACCGCGTTTACTACGCCTTCGAGGACACGCGCGGGGCCTTCTGGATCAACTTGCCTTTCCTGCTGTTCGGCCTGGTGGGCTACTACCTGTGCAGCTTCATCGATCCGCGCTGGACGGTGGTCGGCATCGGCCTTGTCATGTCGGCGGCCAACATCCTCTCCGTTTTCGCCATGATCTACAAGCTTTCCCAGCGCATGGGGGGCCTTGACGAGGACAGGCTGCTTCGCGTCCACGTCAAGCTCCTGTGGATCGCCTCGGCCACGGCCCTGCTGGGCTGGCTCATACACGCCGTTTTCTTCGGCCCCATTTTTGCGCCCGTCGGATTCATTGGCGCAATCTTACGCTGCGCAGTGATCGGGCCTGTGCTCGTCGCTTTCTACCTCGGCCTCATGAAGGCGTTGAAGATGGAGGAGCTGAGCGTGCTCATGGGGCCGCTCACCTCGATCGCGCGAAAGTTCGGGATCGGGAAGCGCCGGTGAACGGAAGGGGGCGCAACGATCTCGAGGGGCGCAGCGATCTTGAGAGCCAGACACCGGCGGGCGGGGCGGCCGCGCGCAAAACAACCGAGAACCACGCCGCGGCGAGGTTGGCGATCGCCGTCAAAGCGCACCATGCCAAAGCAAGCAAGGCCGAAGCGGCGACGAAGGAAAGGAACGCAAACAAATGGGGAAGGCCGTGAGCAACTGCCGGAACGGCTCGGAAAACAGCGGTCTGGAAAGAGGCGCCGAGTCCGAGAGGCGGCAGACCGGGGGCGGGTCTCAGGCGCGCCGGGCACGCCGGGGCCGCCTCGACGATCCTGCCTGTGAGAAGCCGATCCTTCCGGTGGTCTTCGGATACGACATCGCCGCCTACAGCTTTGCCCGCATCTTCCACGAGGCGGCGGGGGTTCGCTCGCTCGTCGTCGCCGACGCCATGCGCGGTCCGATCGACCATTCTTCGATCTTCGACGTGCGGCTCGTGCGCAAAGGCTCGCTCGACGACGAGGCGGCTTTCCTCGGCATCCTCGACGGCCTGGCGCGCGAGTTTTCCGACCGGCGCCTGATCCTCCTCGTCAACACCGACGAGGCCGTCGGCTTCGTCGCCCGGCATCGTGATTCTCTGAGCAGGGACTGGTTTCTTCCGTACGGAGACCGAAAGTCGGTTGAGACTGCGAATTCCAAAGCGGAGATGGCCGCGATCGTCGCCGGGCTCGGTTTGAGCGCTCCGGCGCGCACCCGGATCGACCTGCGGGAGCCCGCCTCCTGGGAAGGCGCACTGGAGGGCGTCACGTTTCCCGTCGTCGTCAAACCCGAGGAGGCGAGCGACCTCAGCCGTTACTGGAACCAGGGGCTGCGCAAGGTTTTGCCGCTCGACACGCGCGAGGCCGCGCTGGCGGCCTTCGCGAAATGGC
>NZ_DBHHEV010000043.1:0-19967 GCF_057238965.1 Peptidiphaga sp. | reverse complement strand
ACCGCGGCGATCGCCGCGTCGATCTGGGTCAGCGGGAACCGGTGGGTCACGAGGCTTCCGACGTCGAGGGCTCCGCTGGAAAGCAGCTCCACGGCCCGGCGGACGTCGGCCCTGCGCGCGTTCGAGCCGCCCGTGACCTGCAACTCGCGGTAATGGACGATATTCGGCTCCATCACCGCCGTGGATCCCTTGGGGAAACCGGCGAAATAGTTGACCCGTCCGCCGATGGCCGCCACTTCGAGCGCCTGGTTGGCCAGCGCGGGGTCGCCGACGGCCACGATCGCGACGTCGGCCCCGCCGCCGGTCACGTCGAGAATCTCGCGGGTGAGCTCCTCGCCCTGCGAGGCCAGGGCGTGCGTCGCGCCGAGGGCGAGCGCGGGATTGAGGCGTCCGGGGCGCCCGACGGCCACAATCCGCACGGCCCCCGCGAGCTTGGCGAGCGCGACGTGAAGCAGTCCGATCGGCCCGGTTCCAAGGACGACGACGGTCTCGCCCGGGCGCACACGGAACTGCCGCGCCCCGTTCAGGCAGCAGCTGACGGGCTCGGCCAGTGCAAGCGTGGTCGCTTCGAGTTCGCGCGGCGCGAGCACAAGATTGCCGCGCTCCATCGCCTCGCGCGGCACGAGCAAGTACTCGGCGAGCCCGCCGTCGATCTCGTATCCGAAGAGCCGCAAGTTCTCGCACAGGTGCTCGCGGCCGGCCAGGCACTGGAGGCAGCGGCCGCACGAGAGGACGATCGAGCACGTCGCCTGCACGCCGACGTCGACTCCTTCGACGCCTTCGCCGACGGCTGCGACCCTCCCCGCGAACTCGTGGCCTAGGATCACTCCGGGGCGGACTCCCGCGGTTTTGGCGCCGGAAACAATGCGCAGGTCGGTGCCGCAGATCGTGTTCGCCTCGACTTTGAGGAGGACTTCGCCGGGCCCGGGCTCCGGAACGGGGACGCGCGTGAGGGACAGGTCGTCGATGCCGTGCAGAACGGCGGCGTTCATGCTCATGCGCCTAGCCTACGCGTTCGAGCGCCCCCTTCCGCGCTCGGAAGGCCGATCGGCCCCCTTTCAGGCCGGCCGCAGGTCCCGTCCGTCGGCCCCGCGTGGTCCGTCGCAGGTCCCGTCCGTCGACCCCGCAGATCCCGCCCGCGGAGCCGGCCCGAGGGGGCCGCTTCGTCGCCGACTCGGCGGGCCTCCCCCGCCCGCGAGCCGATCGCCCGGATTCTTCGATGATTTTGGCGATCTCTGCCTTGCATCCCCCGCCTGCGAGCCGATCACCCGCCTCCGCCGTTTGGCCGCGGCGCCTTAAAGCGACAGTGCAACGACGCGCAAAGAATGTAACAACGCGCCAGTAAGAAGCCCGAATTCTCGTCACGGCCCGCAGGCAACGCGATGTTTCCTGCAAAATTGTGTACCCGGTCACTGGGATATAAGATCAACGTACATCACGCAGCCGCCCGACGACGGGCGGCGACTAGGAAAGGCACGCAATGACGCGACTAGTAAATGCACCTGCGGATTTTCCCGCCGAGGCGCTGCGAGGGTTCGTCCTGGCCAACAAGCGCTACGTCAAGCCGGTCTACGGCGGCGTCGTCCGCTCCACCGCGACTCCGCAAGGGAAGGTGGCCGTGGTCTACGGCGGCGGATCGGGTCACTACCCGGCGTTCGCCGGCTGGGTAGGCGCCGGGATCGCCGACGGCGCCGTGTGCGGGAACATCTTCTCCTCCCCTTCGGGCGCCCAGGCGTACTCGGTTCTCAAGGCGGCAGACCGCGGCGCCGGAGTGCTCATGGGATTCGGGAACTACGCGGGCGACGTCCTGCATTTCGGCCAAGCCATCGAGCGTCTGCGCTCTGAGGGAATCCCCGCCGACACCC
The DNA here is from genome assembly GCF_057238965.1 of Peptidiphaga sp. Taxonomy (NCBI): domain Bacteria; kingdom Bacillati; phylum Actinomycetota; class Actinomycetes; order Actinomycetales; family Actinomycetaceae; genus Peptidiphaga; species Peptidiphaga sp. Next base: position 18,102 of record NZ_DBHHEV010000043.1, on the reverse strand, counting down.
TGGTGGTCACCGACGACATCGCCTCCGGCGCCAAGGACGAACTCGACAAGCGCCGCGGCATTGCGGGGGACTTCCCCATCTTCAAGATCGCGGGGGCGGCCGCCGAGGCCGGCAAGGACTTCGAGGAGGTCAAGCGCATTTTCGCCAAGGCGAACGCGGCCACGCGCTCCTTCGGAGTCGCCTTCTCCGGCTGCACGCTCCCCGGTGCCGACGGCCCGCTTTTCTCGGTTCCCGCAGGGAAGATGGGAATCGGCCTCGGCATTCACGGCGAGCCCGGGGTCTCCGAGGACGATTTGGGCTCCGCCGACGACGTCGCGGCCACCCTCGTGGACGGCCTGCTCGAGGACCGCCCCGAATCGGCGGGAAATCGCGTCATTGCCATCGTCAACGGACTGGGCGACACGAAGTACGAGGAGCTGTTCGTCGTCGTCGGGTCCGTCGTCGACCGCCTGAAGGCCGCCGGCGTGGAGATCGCAGACGTCGAATCGGGAGAATTCGTCACCTCGCTGGACATGGCGGGCATATCGCTCACCCTCGTGTGGGTCGACGACGAGCTTCTTTCCTACTGGGACGCGCCTTGCGACACCCCCGCCTACAGGAAGGGCTCCGTCGGCGAGGTCGAGCGCGACGACGCCGAGCTCAACTCTGCGGCGGCCACCGTGGTCGTGACCGAGAAGGGCTCGGAGAGTTCGCAGGAGGCTGCGGGGGTCGTCGTCGGGCTCCTCGAAAAGGTCTCGGAGATGCTCGAGGAGTCGAAGGACGAGTTCGGCAAGCTCGATTCGATTGCCGGCGACGGCGACCACGGCATCGGAATGGCGAACGGATCGAAGGCCGCCGCCCAGGCGGCGCGCGCCATCGCGGATCAGGGCGCGGGCGTGGCGACCACGCTGAGCGCCGCGGGCGACGCTTGGTCCGATCGCGCGGGCGGCACCTCGGGCGCCCTGTGGGGCTCCCTTCTGACCGCGATCGGCGCTGCGCTAGGAAACGAAGAGGCCCCCTCGCTCGACTCAATCACGGACGCCGTCATCGCCGGGCGTTCGGCCGTGCAGAGGCTCGGCGGCGCCCAGGTGGGCGACAAGACGATGGTCGATGCGCTCGTTCCGCTGGTCGACGCCTTTGTCTCGACCGACGGCGGCCTCAAGGCCAAGGGCGAGGCCGCCGTGGCCGCGGGCCAGGCGGGAGCCGAGTCCACAGCCCAGCTCGTCGCCAAGCTCGGCAGAGCCCGGCCTCTCGGAGAGAAGTCGCTGGGAACCCCGGACCCGGGGGCCGTCTCGCTGGTGCGTGCGGTGAAGGTCGTGGTCGAGCAGATCTGATCTCGACCGCCGAGTGCGAGCCCCGCCCCAAGGTGCGGCCGCGCGCGGACAACGGGGTCCGCGTGCGCCTACGCCGGGGCGGGGCTCGCAGAAGCTTCAGCCCAGCATCGTCGCTAACTTTCGCAGCGTGCGCATGTTCCGCGCCGTGACGGTGACGCCCAGATGGCGCTCGGCATAAGCCTGGGTGATGCGCGAGCCGTGGAGCCCTCGCGGAGTGCCGTACCACAGGTAGAGTTCGCGCGGCGTCCAGGCCAGGTCTTCGCCGTCCTTGAGGGCGTCGCGGAAACGCCGGCCGCCGAAGGAATCGACGTCGCGGTCAAAGAACATGACGTGGGAAAACGTCTCGTCTCCAACGACGTCGGCGAGGGGGTCGGCCTCGACGGCCCTCCGCAGATCCGCGGCCGTGCGATAGACGACGGGGCTGTCCACGCCGAACCATTCGCGGATAAGCTTCGTCAGGCCGTCGGCGAAATCCTGCGGCCCCGCCGGCGGGGCGCACAGCAGGTTCCCGCTCTGAAGGTGCGTGCGCACCCGTTCCAAGCAGAATTTCGACGCGACGAGCTCGCGCAGCAGCGGCATGGAAACCTTGTTGCGAGCGCCCAAGTTGACGCCCCTGAGGAAGAAGACGCACTCGCCTTCGGATTCGCCGCGCATATCCGATCCTCGCATTTCCTCGTTCGAGAGCCTGCCTTTTGAGAAAGAGCCTAACCCACACGGGTGCATTTGCTGAACTGAACAATTCCAACTTCGGGCCATTTTTCAAAATCGCTTCCCATTGGCCGCCCGGTGTGAAATGATCTCAACCAGAAGTAATTGAACAATCAAAAATATCGCTGTCAACTAATTGTCGGTTCGTCGCGGCAGGCGGCGCCCACAATTTCGGCGAACGGACGAACCGGAACGTCCAAAAGGAGAAACAATGAAAAACAGCCGCGCGATCCGCTCCACGCACGGCCGGCGCCCAAATCGAAGCTCCGGCCCACGGGCGAATCGAAGCTCGAACCCATGCCCGATTTCACGTTCGGACCAAGGCTCGATTTCACATTCGATCCGGCGTCCGAGTCTGCGCAGGACGACGTTGGGAGTCGGACTGGCACTTGCACTGTCCGCATCGACGATTTCGACGTCGATGGCCGTCGAGACGCCGGCGTCCAAGGCCGGCCAAGCCTCCTCGTCGATCGCCGCCCGACCGGCGGCGTCCGGAAAATCGATGTCGCCCGGCGCCTTGGCGCCGGCCGGCCTTCCTCGACCGGCTGCGACGCAAGCGGGACGCGAGGAGCTTGTGTCCACGCCGATCCCGGACGAACCGAACATTCCCAGCTACGGGACCACGACAGACAAGGGCGGCAGGCCGCTGGCCTTCGTCGTCTCCGGGGGCTACGGGGGCTCGCTCAACGTCATCGACCTCAAGAACAAGAGGAAGATCGACGTCAAGAAGACCGTCCTGGACAAGGACGGCGCCGAGCTCTACCCATGGGGCTACGCCACGCTCAGCAACAGGCATGTCGTGGCGGCGTGCAGCAACGGCAGGCTCTACGACATCGATCCTGACACCTACGCGGTGAAACGGCTGGGAGACGACGGCTCGTCGAACAAGAACTACGAAGAGATCTCCAAGCGAGGCAGCTTCTATTGGGACATCGTCGCGGACGAACACGACAGGCTGTACATCGCCAGTTCCAGCGACGGATACGGCGGCAGGGTCCTCACCTACGACGCCAAAAACGGCCGGTGGGGCGACCTTACGAACAGCCAGATCCAGGAGGGAGAACGCGACATCCGCTCGGTAGCCTACGAAAACGGCGTCGTCTACGCCGGGACGGGCATGACAAAGCCGTCGATCTACAGGATCCCGACGGCGAATCCGCGGGCGCAGCGCCTGAACGTCCCGGCCGCGCTGCGCAAAGGCTCCGGCTCCGTCGCAAGCCTCGAGGCCAAAGGCGGCCGCCTGTACGTCACCATGTCGGATATGCGGAACGCCGACGGCAGTCTCATCTGCGACGGCGCCTGCGCGCTGGACCCGAACACCGGAGCCCTGCTGGGCAAGGCGCGGAGCTTCACCAAGCGCGTCGTCGCGAGGCCGGGCGAGGCGAAAAAGGTCTACTACTTCGCGACGGCGAAAAATCCGCGAACGGGCGCATCCGAACGGAATCTGATGGAGCACAACCCGGACGACGGCTCTGAGCGCCCGGTTTTCACGAATGACGAGTTCGCGGACAACCTCAGCAGGTCCGCCTGGGTCACCCACGACGTCTTCGTCTCAACCAATATCAATCGCGACGGGATCACGGTTTACGACGCCAAGGCAAAAACCGGCGCCACATTCAAGGCAAAGCTAAATATCGCTCCCCGCAGCATTCAGTCGATGATCGCCCCCAGCGACGGCAAGCTTTACGCGGGCTGGTTCATGCACACCCGGAAGATCGCGCGGATAGACCCGGCGTCGCGCTCCTACAGCCTGCTCCCCCAGTCTCTCAAGCAGGTCGAATCCTTCGCCCAAAGCGGCGACTGGCTGGTTTCCGGCCTGTACACGGGTGGAATGCTCGAATCGCGGAATCTGAAGACCGGCGAAACGCGCAAGCCGATCGAGGTTGCCAAGGGAAAGAATCAAGACCGCCCCTTTGCCATGACGAGCGTCGAGAATGGGCGTGTTGCCGTGGGAACGGTGCCGGGATATGGGAAGCTCGGCGGAGCGCTCGGCTTCTACGACGTCGCCAAGAACCAGATGGAGCCCAACCGCGTCTACCTCCTCAAGGATCTGCCCGTGGCCGATCCTGCGCTCAGAGGCTCGCTCGACGGCCTTTCGCCGATTTCCATGGCGTACCGCAACGGGAAACTCTACGTGGGAACCACGGCGCGCGGGGGCAGCGGCTCCGCATTCGAGCACTCCGCCAAGTCCGAGGGCAAGGTTTTTGTCTTCGACGTGGCAAAGCAGACGGTCACGGCTGTGAAGACTCCCGTTCCCGGTTTCCAACAGTACGCCGTCACGGCATTGACTTTCGGCGACGACGGCAAGCTGTACGGCACGACCGGCGGGTACGTCTTCGAGCTCAATCCGAATACCCTCGACGTCGTCAAGCGCGTCAAGGTCTCGGGCGGCGAAGAGGTCAACCGCAGCCAGCTAGTCTACAAATCCGGGATGCTTTACGGCGTTTTCCAGCCGGGAACGGCGCTTTTCCCCGTCTCCGCGCAGACGTTCAAAGCCTCCGCGCCCGTCGCCCGAGGGGTCAGCGGGCTCGTGCGCGGAACGGACGGGAACCTCTACTACGCGAAGGGGCCGTCAATCTACCGATACACGCCGAACTGATCGGCCGACGACGCGGAGCCGGTCGGCTGACCCTGCGCGGTCGGCCGGCCGGCCCTTCTCCTTCAGTCAGTCGGCCCTGCTCGTTCGGTTCAGCCCACTCTGCACGTTCGGTTCAGCCGGCCCTGCTCGGAGCGGTCCGGCAGGCTCACATCCCGCCCGCTCAATCTCGCGGACCGACCTTGCGCCTCATGAGCAGGTCCGTGTCCCGCGTCTTGCCGATGTGGAATGCGTGGGACCCGAACACCTCGAATCCGAGATGTTCGTAGAATCCCAAGGCGGCGTCGTTGTGCTCCCAGACGCCGAGCCACACGGACTCGGCTCCTCGCGCCCGGGCCTCCTCGAAGGCTTTCTCCAGCATGAGCCGGCCCAGGCCGCGCCCCTTGAACCTTTTCAGAACGTAGACCCGCTCGATTTCCAAAGCGTCGGGCATGGCGTCTTCGCTTTGCGCCTCGCCGACGTTGATTTTCGCGTATCCGGCGATTTCGCCGTCGACCCGTGCGAAATAGAAGGCTGAACCGGGGTTGGCGATTTCTTCGGCGAGAGTCCCCGGCGCGTACGCTTTGCGAAGAAACGCATCGAAGTCCTCGGCGCTGTAGTATTCGGCGAACGTCTCGGCGAAGGCCGCCGCGCTGACGGCGCTCAGCTTGTCGACGTCGTTCGCGGTGCAGGGCGTCAGCTCAATGCTCGCAGGCGGCATGCTCATGGGAGAATTCTACGCTTCGAGGGCGGATGCGCCTGCGCGTTTCAAAGGCGGGACGCCTGTCGTTTAAGTGCGGGACGCCTGTCGTTTAAGTGCGGGACGGCTGTCGTTCAAGTGCGGGACGCTTCTTCCTTGCGACGGCGGGAAGGTAGATTTTCTTTTCAAATGATGAGACGATAGCGACGTCCATTTAACGCTCCGCCAAAAGGAGGAAGGCCATGGCAGACGATTCAACGTTCGACAAGGTTGCCGGAAAGGCGAAGGAATTCGCCGGAAAAGCCACCGGCGACAAGGGCACGGAAGCCGAAGGCAAAGCTCAGCATGCCGAAGGCAAAGTGAAGGAGTTCGCCGAGGACGTCAAGTCCGAGGTCAAGGCCGTAGGAGAGAAGATCAAGGGCGCTTTCAAGAAGGACTGACCGTCAGTCTTCTTCGAATCGCGTCCGCAAGACGGGGCAGGTCTTCATGGCGAGCAGATCGTCGGCCAAGGCTGCGATTTCGCTTGCCATGAAGACCCCGTCTCGCCATGTGCGCGGGATCGCCTCGCATCCGTAGTAGGCGCCGGCAAGTTGGCCGTATATCGCGCCGTTCGTGTCCGAGTCTCCGCCCAGGTTCACCACAGCGAGCATGCCGTCGCGAAAGCTCTCGTGACTGGCGAAGGCCCATGCTGCGACCTGCAGGCTGTGGACGATGTAACCGGTGTTTTCGAGTTTTTCGACGCCGACGACGCGGTCGAGGATCGCATCGAATTGCTTTCCCGTGCTCAATGAGCGCGGGCTGCATATTTCCAGCTTGTCCGCCCCTTCCATTGCGCGCACGAGCATCGCGGCGAATAGCTCCGTGCCCGCCTCGGCTTCGACGGAATAGTGGGTTTCCCGCGCTGAGATCCCGGCCGCTTCGACGACGCTTTTCGGCCTGCGCGTCCCGAAGGCGGCGACGATCGCCGGGGCCAGGCGCCTGATCGATCCGTTGCCCGCCGACAGAACCCGCGGCTTGCCCCTTGGGACCCAAGGGTTGCTCTCAAATTCGGATATCGCAGCGGCCACCTGGTTGCCGATGTCGAAGCAGACGCCGGTCGAGCTTCGGTACCCCTCCCGCCGCCATCGGCGGTAGCGGTCCATAACGTCGTAGGAGTCGTAACCGCCGCAAGCCAAAAGGCTGTCCGCAAGGCAAAGGGCCATGGACGTGTCGTCGGTCCAATGCCCCGCCGGAAGGTCGAACGGACCGCCGGCGCGCAGACCTCCAACCGGCTCAAACTCGCCGGGTTCCTTGAATTCTGCGGGCATTCCGATCGCGTCGCCGACGGCGAGGCCGACGAACATGCCGCGGGCCCGGTCTCGCAGGCCGCCTCCCGGCGCGCGGTTCCGCGGCGCGTTGTCCCTCCCGTTCACGCGCGGCTCTTGCTCTTGTAAACGATGCCCGCGCGAGCTTTTCTCACGCGCGCCGCCGCCCTCAACCGCGGACTGCTCATCGCACATAAGCCAATCGTATACGCGTTCCATTTGCGGTCCCAGTTTTAGGCAGCCAAGCGGCGGCAGCCTTTCATTGCTTGGATTCCAAGATGACGTTGCTCTCTGCGCCAAGCAAGTTGCCCTCGGCGTCGAGAAAGCTGCTTCCGTCGTCGCCAACGATCGACACCGACATCGACCGACCCGGGGGAAGCACGCGAACGACGAGCCGCTCGCTCCTGTCTCGCTCGAGAATCTGCGTCACGTTCTCAATGATGTTCTCACGCACGCTTGACGTCTTGCCGATAGGAGTCGTCTTGCCCATAGGAGCGCTGTGCGAGGCCCTTTCGGGCGCACTCGTCGAGACGGCCTCTGCCCGGGTCGCCTGCGCCTCGTCGTCCGCTTTGCCGTCGTCAAGAAGAATGACCTCTGTGCCGCGAATCCGAGCGGCCCTCGCCGCTTCGACGACGTCCGTCCCGGTGAAGAATCGCGCGCGAATCTCGTCCCTCAGTTCGGCTTCGAGCAGACGCGCCCGCAGCCGCAACGCAGGAGTTATGGGGGCGCCGTTGGCCAGCTCCGTCAAGATCGGCCGAGCACGTTCGCTCACCGACGTCATCACCTGGTCTATGGCGCGATTCGCCTCTTCGTCAGCGGAACGTCGAGAAAGAAACTCCGTGGTGGCTTCCTGGGTGCGCACAAGCATCGTGCTTGTCGTCATGGACCTTCGAAACATAATGTACCAGATCGCTGCCTCGGCAACAGGAGGCAAGACTAGCAGCAACAAGACGATTAAAGGGCGATCATCAAGTAGCGACCAGACGGCTGTTGACAGGAAAACTGAAAAGACGCCGACCCAAGCAAGGGTAAGTCTATAACGCAGCATCAAACCTAAACACGTTACATTGCTTATTCCAATGGACCACGAAGCAATTCCAGGCCAACCGGTGCCAGTTATGCACATTAGCGCCATAAAGTTGCTCATCCCCGACAAAACGACAACCGAAATCGCAGACCACGTGGGAATCCATGAATCCTTCCACGAGCGCAGAACCAGAAAGAACGCGACCGCGATCGTACAGTACGCAACCATCACGGGCGCGTCATGCGAATAGGAGCCCGATTTCACCCGCGATATAGCGATATAGAGGTGGGCCACAAGTATTATTGCGCCGTTTATCCTGGCTGCCCCCGTTTCAGGGGCCGAAGCCAAAGACCCCACCGCAATGGCTTGGTATTCCTCACGCGCCGCGGCCCGCCTTGAGTATCGACGATTTACCGCGCTATTCACAGTTTCATGTTTCGTTTCATGCGGGTTCCAGGAAATCGACACAAGCGAGCCTTCCCCGGGCGACGAGGCAATCCGGGCGCGGCCATGAACCTCTTGCATTCGCGCGACGATCGAATTGGCGACTCCGAATCTCCCCTCCGGCAACGCACCTGGATCGAAGCCTCGCCCGTCGTCAGCCACAGAAACATAGATTGACCTATTGACGGCGGTCAGTTCAACCACTCGACTCACTGCGCCCTCTGTCTCGCCGTTCGCGGCATGCAGCAATGAGTTCTTAATCGCCTCGAGGGCTGCGTCATAGATCGCCTGAGAGACTTCGGGAGGAAGAGAAACATCCTCGTGGACGAAAATCCTAAGCTCAATGGGCGCCCGCGCAGAATCAATCCACCGTTGCAGCCTGGCGAAAAGCGCGGAGGCCGACCTCGGGCAGCCGTCGTCGGTCAAAGCGGAGCAAAGCCCCTCCAGGGCCGCGCGCGCCTCGGCACGCAGCTGTTTTGATTGACCGATCCCATTCGCAACGGGAGCCAGAAGAGAGAGGATATTGTCGTGAACAAAGCTGTTGCTTTTGAGGCGAGCGCGCATTCGAGCCTGAGATGCAGCCGCGTTTACATATTGCCGCCGACTCTCTGCCGTCGCGCGGTCAAGCTCCCTCCCTTGCCCTAAGAGCCAGCAAACCATCGCCTGAGATGCCGCCGTGAACGAAATATTGACGGACGTCCCTTCGAAGAAAGCTTGAACCGACGAACTTTCATACCCGGGAAGAGTCAAAACCATCGTGGGTGAAAGAACCGCCGCATAAGCAAAGCAGAAAGGACGGGAAAGAACACAAGGCGTAGCTATTCCTAATATGAAATGGTAAGACGAATTCAACTCAATGAACTTTACGTAGCTCGACGTCGTTTCGCCGAAATATACCGAATAAACACAAATTGTCAACATGACTGCTGCATACTCGATCATCGCAATCATAAGAGTCGCCCGCCAGATCCTATCCCATTTCACATGGCTCCCTTGGACGCACCAGTAGTCGGAAGCACGCCGCTCTTGGCGCTTTTCTTCAACCATGGCCGCCAAAGCCGCAACACCGGCAAACATCGTGGCGACCACAACCGGAAAGGTCACCCACCAGAAAGGCGCAGCAAGGTCTTCAGTCATTAATTTCATTGCGACAAAAGGATTGACGGACAGATAGACAAACGTCGACAGCCCTACGAACAAGGTGACATAGCGGCACAGAAGAAGCGAGAATGTGCCGGGCGTCGAAGCGAGCAGAGGGCGAGAGGCGAACAGTCGACGCAAGGCCCCGGGGCGTCGCGGAGCCCTCACAAACCCGGCAAAGGCGAGACGGCGCGGCGACATCACTGCTCCCAGTAGCTGACAAGGCCGTCTTCAGCGGCGCGCCGGAAGAGGTCGACACGGTTGTCTGCGGGGCGCCCGGCCGCTCGATACTTATCGCGTATGCGCGCCACGTAGGTGTTGACGGTGTTAGCCGACAAACCCAGCATTCGCCCCACCCTTTCGGATTTCGCGCCATTCGCGTAGCACGCCAAAACTCTCGCCTCCGTCGGCGTCAGATGCTGCACTACAAAATCGTCGTCGGCGTCGACGGCGGCCGCCCAGTCGAGTGTGGCGGTGGGCACCCCTTCGAAGGCTGCTGCAACGGCGTCGACAAGCTCCTTGGGGGACCCGGACTTCCGAATGACGGCCAAAGCGCCAGCCCGTATGGCTTCACGCACCAGCACGGGATTCTCCGCCGAGGTGTAGACGACCACTGGGACGTTTCGCCTGGCGAGCACCTTGATGTTCTGCGAGGGAGTCGAGCCGTCTTTGAGGCGGAGATCTAAGACGATCACTGTCTTGCCGACCCCCTTGACAACGTCTCGCAGGCCGTCGCAGTATCGCACGTTCCAGGGAACACCGGCTTCCTGAAAGGCCACCTGGCATCCCTTTCCGATTATCTCGTGATCGTCGACGACGATCACGGACCGTTCGTTATCCATTATTGCGCCTCCCGCATTCAGGGTCGCCTCAATGCGTAGGCTCCGCCGATGAGAATCAATAAGGCAACCCATATGAAACGTTCGCGGGCAGACAGCGCCAGAACGTGCAGCCCTTTTTGCCTCACGCCAGGCGCTGTGTGCCCGTCACTTATTTTGCAACAAACAAGCCAGAAAAGCTACCCAAAGTAAAGCACCTTGCGCCTTTTCAAAGCGAACAATCCAGTTTTACTACGGGATGTCCAAGCTGAACAGTCTAAGAACTCAGTCTGATTTTTCGTCCTGTGCGGCGGCCCGGGTCGGCCCTAGGCTCGTCTTGCCAGCCCCAAGAGAGGATGGCCGGGCCAGAACGTACAACCGAGTTCGCCGAGCCTAGCACTAAACCGAACAAGGAGAACACGAATGACGGCACATGCGGAGAACAAGAGCGCCCAGCGGACCTCAGTTCCCAACTATTACGAGGAATTCCGTCTCAATCGGGAAGACTCAATTGAGACGGTCAAGAAACAGCTTGAGATGATTCGCATGCAGTGGCGCGAGCGGGCTTCCTTGGCCGGACGGCGTGGCGAAGAGGCCCGGGAGAAACTGGAGATGATCGCCGACGCCAAGGCCGTATTCGAGAACGACGAAACTCGTGAGGCCTACGAACTGTCGTTGCTCGCAGCGCCGGAGGCCGAACCGGAGGAGATCGATTGGCTCGGCCGCGCATGGTCCTATTATTTCGGCGAAGACTACGGCGCCGCCGGCGTGGCAGCGCGGCTGGCGCGGCAGGCAGACGGCAAGAATGCAGCCGTATTCGTCATCTCGACTCTCGTCGAACTGGCTGAAGGGGATCCTAAGCGAGCTAAAGATTACGCAGACACCGCTTATGTATTTAACGAGCTTGGCGAGGACAGCTATGACGTTCATTATGTACGAGGGGAAACCTATTTACGCCTGAGCGATTTCGAGAGAGCCCTCTCTAGTCTTAAACGCGCGGCCTCCATAGCTCCCCAGCCCATGCTTCCGTACGTGCGTTACAGCATGGCCCTATGTCTCAGGTTCATGGGCAAGAACGAGGAAGCGCTCGAATCATGTCTTCTCGGATTGCAAGCGAACCCCGAAGTTAATATATACAAATACTTTAAAATGATAATCCTTTGCAAGGAGCTTTTGCATAGACTAGGCAACAATAGAGAAGATAGATCTTCTCGAAAAAACTTCTGTCACCTTCGAGAAAAAATAATTGCTTACAAGATTCCTGAGCCTAAGATTATGCCCCTGCTGGACTATATCGACACACAAATAAGAATTATCGATTTTAGAATCGAAATCGAACAGCTGCAAATCAGACGAAAGGGCTTGAGCAAGGTCGTCAACCCTCAACGTTCAAGCTACCCCGAGTTTCCTTTGCTTTCCTTAAGCGTGATTGTCCTCGCTATAATAGTCTTTTTCGTTCGCCCAAACATTGTTTCTCCAATTGTGTTGGTGCCTTCGGTGATATGGACGACATATTTTGCTACAAAAATGTCTGCGTTCAAAGAGGGCAAACGAAGGTATGCGGAAGCGCAGCAAGAAATCGCTGCCATTGACAAATCAATTAAAGATCTTGAAAATAAAATAGATCACATTGAAATATCTTAAAAATTATCAAGTAAGTATTGGATATCTCATGGAACAGAAAACTGCAGATCAGATTCGCCTTGCCCACACAAACCTCGACTTCATTGGGAAAGGCAATGTGTGGGTCGAGAACTCCCTCATCGGACAAGCCTCGGTCGCTTTTACCCAGTCCTTGATAGCGAGCGCCCTCGAGGGCACCGTGAGCGGGCAACTGGAGATCATCGTCTTTGACGATGCGCTCCGAGGCATAGCCGCTCCATTCCAGGAACTCAACAACGGCGGCCAGAAGATCCTTCTGCAAGTCAATGACGAGAAGGAGCTTGAAGCGACGATTCAGCATCTCAACGAGCATATTCAGGCCGTCCTCAACGTCGTTCAGGGCCGTGCCGACAGCCTTCTGGAGTTTCGCCGAGCAACCAATTCGCAGGTCGAGGGATTCAAGCTCGTCGTTTTGTCCACCGATTACGACCTGCTTGACGACAAGATCAAGAACAAACTCAAAATCATGATGAAGGCCGGCCCCGCAGCCGGAGTTACCTTCCTTGTTCACTCCATGTCTCTGGGCGTCAACGAGTACATCCTTGAACTTTGCCAGCACTGCTACCTGGAAGACACGACCGTCAGGGACGCCCAAGGCGACCTTTTGGGAACATTTGACGTTCGGAACGCCGAGGATCTTGTCGCACTTTCCCGCACCGCCGCCCTGGAACTCTCCCGATCGTCGATCGAGCCGGTCGCCTTCGGCGACGTCGAAGACCTCAACCGCGTCTGGCATGCATCTAGCCGCGACGGCATTTCCTTCGCCGTCGGGACCTACGGAGTGACGACGATCGAAGTGACCCTCGGCGACGAGCTCAATCAAAGGCACAACGCGTTGATCACCGGTGCCGTGGGCCAAGGGAAGTCCAACCTCATATCGGTGATCGTGCACAGCCTGTGTCAGCGTTACTCGCCCGACGAGGTCCAGTTCTACATGCTCGACTTCAAGGAGGGAGTGACTCTTCAGACCTTTGCGCCGCAGGAGAACGGAACCTTCCTCCCCCACGCGCGAGTTCTCGGCGTCGATGCGGACCGCGAGTACGGCCTCAACGTCCTCAAGCACCTATTCCGCGTCTACAAAGAGCGGATGGCGCGCTTCAAGGAATCGGGGGTGCAGAGCATCCGCCAGTATCGGCTGAAGAATCCGGAAGCCGTCATGCCTCGCATAGTCGCCGTCGTCGACGAATTCCAAATGCTTTTCGCCGACAAGGACGACATCGCCGACGAAGCCGCGGACCTCCTCGTCAAAGGCGCCAGGCTCTTCAGGGCAAGCGGAATCCACTTCATCCTCTCCTCCCAGACCATCGGCGGAAATCTGTCTCTCGCAGGATCCACGGGCGAAGGCCTCTTTGGGCAGGTTCCCGTGAGAATCGCTCTGAAGAACTCGCTTACGGAGTCATTCGCGACCCTCGGTCTCAAGAACGACGCCGCAAGCCACCTCAAGGCTCGCGAAGCGATTGTCAACCTCGATTACGGCGAGCTCTCCGCCAACCGCAAGACGCGAATCGCCTACGCCGACGAGGCCGTTCTGGGCGGCCTCCGCGAAATCTGGTGGAAAAGAGCCGCCGCATCGCGGCCGCCGGAAGTGTTCGAAGGCGAGCGGGTGCGGTCGTTGTCCGACGACGAGCGCTTCTGCAAGGGCGCGCAAGCCGGAGAAGCCATGTTGGGCCTGCCGGTCACGGTCGACAGTGCGCCGCTGAGCGTCTCCTTCGCTCACGACGTCGGCCGCAATCTGGCCCTTTTCGGCACAGGGAAGGGCCATGCGGAGCTGCTGAGCATAGCGCTTTCGTTGGCGCACGGGGCGCCGCGCGCGGATTTCGCCGTATTGGACCTCGTCGGAACGTGGCAGTCTGTAGAAGAGCGAGGCTGTTTCGAGCGTCGCCTTCGTGATCTCGGCAAGAGCTACACGCTTGTGCCCAAGGACGGCGTCGACGAGTTCGTCGCCGATTTGGCGGCCCAGCTCGAGCAGGAGGACGCCGTGAGGCCTCAGCCTCTCTACGTGCTCGGATTCGGCATGGAACGTTGGCGCACCAAAAGCTCTGCGTTGCAAAAGGCGTTCAAGGCCGCCGCCACGGGCGGAGTCCACTTCCTTCTTTGGTGGACCAAGTTCGATTCCTTCAAAGACTGCGTCGGATACGGCGGAGACAACGATTTCGACATCAGAGTCGTCATGCAGCTGGAACCCGACTCAGCCCGCCAGGTTTTCAAGGCGCCTCTGCTGCACTGGCTTGCCAAGGACAACCGAATCCTGGTCTGGGACTCCGCCACGATGAGCCGCCCTCGGCTTGTCATTCCATATGGAAAGCTCGAATAGGGTTTTCAATCAAATGATTTTGCCTCCTTACATCTCAAACACGTCTTTCAAAGCAAGCATACTCATAAAATAGAAAGGAACCCATTATGGGAACTTTAGCCAAAGTAATCTCCATGGTCCGATCCATTCAAGGCCAGATTGACGACCAACTCAGCCGAATCGCAAGTTTTAAATCCAGCAATGCGGAGAACATAAATAGGGTTCAGGCTGCATTGACAGGCGGCGCGCGCGGACATGACAGAAAAATGTCAGCCGCGCTGTCGCAAGCCGAGGAGCAGCTGTCTCAAACCGAAACCGCGCTTGTCGCCGCCAGTGAAAGTCTGGCAGTCGTCGCCTCGATATAGCCTCGCTTCGGCGCGGCTGTGGCGGCATCCCCCTTTCGCTGGCAGCGTCGCCCAACTCGGCGGTGCCTGCCTCACGGCCCGAATCAGCGGCGCCTCACAACGGCGTCGCCCAACTCGGCGGCGCCTCCCGGCGTCGTCGTCCAAATCAGCGGCATCACCTCATATCGATGCAGAAAGGAAACACAATGGACGAACTCCAAGCAGTCATAGACGCAGCCCAGCAGATTGGATCCGATGCGGCTTCCCTCGCCCAGAGCGTCGGCTCCACGGCGGAGTCGCTCGGCCAACAAAACCAGCAGCTCGCCGCCGTTTGCGCTCCCTCGAAAAGCGGGGAGGAAGCGGCGGCCAAGGTCGCCAACGCCCAAAGCGCCCTCAGCGCATGTGCCGCAATTCTCAGCCAGCTCAATGAGGCCGTCGGCGACTTCATAGAAGATGCCACGAGATAGCCCGCTCAACGATGCCTAAAACTGAGGGCCCTATCGACGAATCGGCCTTACGATCGGCGAAGGCGAGCATCAACGCCGCTTTGTCGCGGATTCAAAAACTAAAGGAAGCCTGCGGCGAAATCGAGAGATTGAGCAGTGCAAGCGTCGGACGGCACCCTATTGGGGATTCCATGCTGGGCAGCTTGTCGCAAGCGCAGGCGCTCCTCAGCGTATGCGAAAGCAGAGTCACAAGCATACTTCGCACCTTGGAGTCCAAGGCGAAGCGCTCATGATGCGAAAAGGTGATTGCCATGGCCGAGAGCCTTCAGAGCGTCCTCAACGCGCTGGCCGAGTGCCGAGAGATCCTCGACGGAAGGGCAGGGGTCAAGGAGGGGCTTCGGGAACTCGAATGTCCACTGGAAGAACTGTCTTCGGCGCTGAAGAAACTCGGCGGCATCTGCACACACGAAATAGAGAGTGCCCTGGAGTGCGTGCATGACATTCGTTTTGCTTTAGATCAGTACTCCAAAGGCGGCCAAGAAATCGAGAGCCGCATCTTGAACGTCGGAGGCGCGGGAGGGCAAGAGAGCCGAAACGCGGAAGGACAGGAAAGCCGAAACACGAAAGGAGGGAATGGGAGGAACGCCAAGGCACCGGGCAACGGGGACTTTGCCGCGCTCGACGAAAACGACGACGTCGAAGTGTCTGCGCCACCCGCGGAGCAAGACAGCGCGGGTGCCTTGCCGACTGAGACCGGCGAGGCACCCGCACCAGGCGAAAACGGCGACACGTCGGCCTCCAAAGAAAACGACTCCGACACTTCAAAAGAAAGCGCCTTCGGGGAAGCCGCTGAAGAAGAGGAGAACCTTTTCGACCCTTCGTGGAGTCCCAAGCCATGGGTCGAGGGCGGTCGGGTCGAAAGCCGTTGGCTTTACAACGAAGCCCCCGACGGCAGTGACGCCAGGGTCTTTTACCAATTCGATGCTAACGGCACTCTCATTGGCGTCGAAGGCCGGTTTGGCGAATCGAACATATTCGACACGCGAGGGGACCGCCGTCTCAACTCCATGGACGCAACAGACCGCAGTAAGTACCGAAAAGACCATAAGGGGCTTATGGATAGAATCCGTTTCGGAAAGAAAGAGAAGCTCGACGCTGGACACATCGTCAATTCCAAGCTCTTAGAGCCCGTTCATCAACGCATTCTTAACTGTAAGTACGACGTCAACACCGCCTTTCTTGGTGAACATGCGGAGGCTGCCGTGGCCGTCGACAAAATGCGCGAAATGATAGAAGCGAATCCAAATCTGACGTGGGCTAAAGCACGTAGGAACCTTTCTAAAGATGAAAAGGCTGCATTAGACAAATTAGAGCGCGCTGAAAGAGATTTAAACTTCATTCCTCAGCTAGCTAAACTGAATAGAGGAGCATTTTATCAGACGTTTGAAAAACCAATGCTTGACATGTCTGGCCAACGAGGATTCAGGATTGAATTAAATCAAGTCAAAGACGGAAGAGTGGATAAAATAAACGTTTCTTTCTTTCAGATAAAAAACGGGAAGAAGAGTTCGGTAATAACAAAATCTTTTGATAATTGACCACATTTGTTTATGTTTCTTTGCAGAGGTTCCGAGTTCGGAAGGCAAGCAAGACCGGCGCAGAGGGCAACTCCGCGACTTCGACGTCGGACACAGAAAAGTTTGAAGCTGCGCGTGGGTGGTGCAAATCGCACTTTTTGGGCAGCGACTCACAGCAGACTAATCGGCCAACACCCGGCTGGCGTGTCTCAATTATGGCCTATGCGGCAAGGAAAGCTCAAGATGATCTCCGTTGCAATTGTTCGGCGTTGGATGTCCGCCCGTTTAGAACCTGGATGTCGAACCTAGGAACTAAACATCGACATTGGCGACGTCGACGGGTCATGGGCGCCGGCGCCGCTGCGGAAGGGCGCGGCCCCCGCGTCTGCGGGGGCCGCCTCGAGCCACCTGAGAGAATCGAACTCTCGACCTATTCATTACGAGTGAATCGCTCTGCCGACTGAGCTAAGGTGGCACGCCGCCTTTGCCAACAGCGTTGAACAGCTTACCCGAGGCTCGCCCACGTCGCAAACTGACGATCGGGCGAGCCTCGGGCAGCCAACCATGCCAACGAAGCGGCTCAAGCTCAAAGCGCCGAACAGACAGGCGAGAGCGCTATCTGCGCGAACCCAAAGGGACCCGCGAACCCGGAAGAACCGCTCGGGAGCCGAGCTTGACCGCACTGTCCATGCTGCGATCGCCCTGCTGCTGCGCATTCTGCCCTTGCTTCTGTTCCGCCGGGCAGACAAGGCCGTCCTTGGGAACCTCGCCGGTCAACAAATACTTGTCGACTGACGTGTCAATGCAGGAACCAGCCCTGCGGTAAGCAAGGTGTCCGTCGCCTTCCCAGGTCAGCAGCACCGAGTTCTCAAGCGTCTTGTGCATATTCTGTGCCCACGAATACGGCGTCGCCGGATCGTGCCTCGTGCCGATCACCACGATCGGAGCAGACCCCTTCGCCCTGTACGGGCCAGGATTGGCCTTCGGATGATACGGAAGCTCGGCGCACACATGCATGGCTAGATCATCCTCTGCGGAAAAAGATCCAAAGACGACCGCTTCTCGCTTCAGTTTTTTCGCGTACTTCTGGTACTCGGACTCAGAGCTTTGCACATAATCCGCGCAATTGATCGCCCAGTAGGCTTCCATGGAATTGCCATCGAAACTATCGCCAACGCGACCGATATAAGTATCTAAGGGAAGCATGAAAGTCGAGCCGTCATTGTCTTCGATCAAGCCTTGTGCTCCCCCGGTAATCAACGGCCACCACTCATCTTTATACATCAAGCCGGTGAGGGCAATGCGAAGCATCGACCGATTGAGGGGTCTGTTCGGGTCTGATGTCTTGAACGGCGTGGCGTGAGCCTGATCCAGCAGGGCGCGCATCTTCTTCTTCGCCGCATCCACCGACGATCCCAGCGAGCAGTTGCCCGCCTTCACGCAGCGCTCAGCATAGCGTTCGAAAGTTTTCTCAAAACCCAGCATCTGTGTGTACGTGGAGGGCAAAAAGCTCTGCTGAGGGTTGGCGGCGCCGTCGAGCACCATTCTCCCGACCTTTTTCGGGAAGAGATCGGCGTACATCCCACCCAAAGACGTGCCGTAAGAGAAGCCGAAATAGTTGAGCTTCTTGTCGCCCACCAGGCCGCGCAAAACATCCATGTCGCGCGCCGCCGGCTCCGTGCCGACGTGCGCAAGCAACTCGCCGGATTTCTCCTTGCACCCTTTCGCTATCTGCCGAGCCTGAGCTTTCC